>JAEXTU010000206.1 GCA_023453335.1 Pseudomonadota bacterium
GCGGCCCGACCCGGCCAGCCTGGGCCTGCCCCCGGGCGGGGTGGACTCCCACGCCCACCTGGACGTGGCCGAGTTCGCCGAGGACCGCGACGCGGTGCTGGCCCGCGCCAGGGCGGCCGGGGTGACCCGGCTGGGCCAGGTGTTCCTGGGGCCGGCGGCCTACGCGGCCAACGCGGGAATGTTCGCGGACCGGCCCGAGGTGTTCTTCATCCTGGGCATCCACCCCCACGACGCCACCACCGCCTCGGACGAGGCCTTGGCCGCGGTGGAGGCGGCCTGCCGCGCCGATTCCCGGATTCGGGCCGTGGGCGAGGCCGGGCTGGACTACTACTACGACCTCTCGCCCCGCGACGTGCAGCGCCGGGCCTTCGCGGCCCAGGCCGTGCTGGCCCGCGACCTGGGCCTGCCCCTGGTCATCCACTGCCGGGACGCCATTTACGACACCCTGCGCATCCTCATGGACGCGGGCCTGTCCAAGCGGCCGGTGCTCTGGCACTGCTTCGGCGGCGACGCGGACCTGGCCCGGGAGATCCTGGCCCACGGCTGGCACATTTCGGTGCCCGGGCCGGTGAGCTACCGCAAGAGCGACGCCCTGCGCGAGGCGGTGCGGGAGATACCCCTGGACCGGCTGCTCCTGGAAACCGACTGCCCCTACCTGGCCCCCGAACCCTGGCGCGGCAAGCGCAACGAGCCGGCGCTCCTGGCCTTCACCGCCGCGGCCGCGGCCCAGGCCCGGGGCATGGACCCGGCCGAGCTCTGGCTGGCCACCGGCAAGAACGCCGAACGGTTCTTCGGGGTCTAGCCGTGCCGCGCTTCATCCACGCCGCCGACCTGCACCTGGACAGCCCGCTCAAGGGCCTGGCCCGCTACGAGGGAGCGCCGGCCGCGGCGGTGCGCGCCTCCTCCCGCCGCGCCCTGGAGAACCTGGCGGCCCTGGCTCTCACGCGGCGGCCGGACTTCGTCCTGATCGCCGGCGACCTCTACGACGGGGACTGGAAGGACTACAACACCGGCCTGTACTTCGCGGCCCGGATGGCCGAGTTGGACCGCGCCGGCATCCCGGTGCTGCTGCTTTACGGCAACCACGACGCGCAGAGCGTCATGACCCGCAGCCTGCGCCTGCCGGACAACGTGTTCCTGTTCCCGGCGGGCGCGCCGTACACCAAGTTCCTCAACGAATGCGGCACGGTGGTGCACGGCCAGAGCTATGCGGAAAGAAAGGTTTCGGACAATCTGGGGGCGAACTATCCTGCCCCGGTGCCCGGGTTCTTCAACATCGGGATGCTGCACACCTCCCTGGACACCCGGGCCGCGGACAAGCGCTACGCGCCCTGCGCGACCGCGGACCTGCTGGCCAAGGGCTACGACTACTGGGCCCTCGGCCACCGCCACAATCCCCAGGTGCTGAGCCAGGACCCGCCGGTCCTGTTCTGCGGCACCACCCAGGGCCGCGACATCACCGAGCCCGGGCCGCACGGCTGCACCTGGGTGGAGGCCGGGGAGGGGAAGATCACCCGCGAGTTCGTGCCCCTGGACGTGCTGCGCTGGGCCGTGCTGGAGGTGGACGCCACCGCCGCGGCCACCCCGAACGAGGTGCTGTCCCGGGTGGCCGCGGCCCTGGCCCCGGCCCTGGACGCGGCCGAGGGCCGCACCCTGGCCGTGCGCTTCCGGATTTTCGGCCCCTGCCCGGCCCACGCCCGCCTGGCGCGGGACCCCGAGGCCCTGGCCGCGGACCTGCGCGCGGAAGCGACCAGCCTGTCCGCGGGCCGGGCCTGGGTGGAGAAGGTGGTGCTGGAGACCGCGCCGGCCGTGGACCTGAAGGAACTGGCCGCCAGCGACACCCCGCAGGGCGACCTGCTGCGCTTCCTGGAGCGCCTGGAGCAGGACCCCGCGGCCCTGGCCGGGCTGGCCATCCCCGGCCTGGACGACCTGCGCGCCCGCCTGCCCCGCCCCTACCGCGACCTGGAGGGCGCCCTGGCCCTGGACGACCCCAAGGCCCTGGCCGCCCTCCTCCCCAAGGTCCGCGACCTGCTCCTGCCCCTGCTCCTGGAGCAGTCCGACGGGGAGGGGGCATGAGGATCGAGCGCCTGGAGTTGGCGGCGTTCGGGCCGTTCACCGATGTGGTGCTGGACTTCGCGACGGGCGCGCCGGGGGGGCTGCACGTGGTGCTGGGGTCCAACGAGGCCGGCAAGTCCAGCGCCCTGCGCGGGCTCATCGGGTTCCTCTACGGCATCCCCGAGCGCAGCGCGGACAATTTCCTGGGGCACAGGGAACTGCGCGTGGCCGCGCTCCTGCGCACCGCCGCGGGCGGGACCCTGGCCGCCACCCGGCGCAAGGGCCGCAAGCACACCCTGCTCGGCCCGGACAACCAGCCCCTCGGCGAGGAGGGCGAGGCCCTGCTCCGGGCAGAACTCGCCGGGCTGCCGCAAAAGACCTTCGAGAACTTGTTTGGCCTGGGCCACACCCAACTGCGTACGGGCGGCGAGGAGTTGGCCAAGGCCCACGGGGAGGTCGGCCAATCCCTGTTCGCCGCAGCTGCCGGCCTCTCCAGGCTGCGTGCCACCGCCGACGGCCTCATCGAGGAGGCGGAGCGGCTCTTCAAGCCGCGCGGCCAGAACCAGCGCCTCAACGCGGCCGTGGCCGAGTACAAGCGCCTGTCCGCCGAAGCCGAGGAACTGGCCGCGCCCCCCGCCGAGTACGACCGCCTGCGCCGGGAGCTGGCCGAGGCCGAGGCCGGGCGCGACGCCCTGGCCGCGGAGCACGCCGCCCGCAGCGCCGAGTTGGCCGGGCTCACCCGGTTACGGGCCGCCCAGGACCCGCTGTATAAGCGCGCCGAGGTTCTGAAGGCCCTGGCCTCCCTTGGCGACGTGCCTCTTCTCTCCCCTGATTTCCGCGACCGGCGCTTCGCCGCCTCCCGCGAACTGGCAAAAGCCCGTGGCCTTGCCGAGGCCGCGGCCCGCACCCTGGAGCGCGCCCAGGCCGACCTGGACAAGCTCCCCGCGCCTGGCTCCTGGCTGGAGCACGCCGGCCGCGTCGCCGCGCTTCAGAAGGCCTCGGGCTCCCACGAGAAAGCCCACAAGGACCGCGCCGGCCTGGCCCTGGACCTGGCCGGCCTGCGCGGCAAGGCCGAGGCGAGCCTGGCCCGCCTGGCCCCGGGCCTTAGCCTGGAACAGGCCCCGGCCCTGTTCCTGCCCGAGGCCCGGCAGCAGCAAATCTCCGCCCTCATCGCCGAGCGCCGCAGCCTGGACGAGCGCCTGGAGCGGGCCGTGCGCGATGCTGCCAAGCTGGGCCGGGACCGGGATGCGGCGGAGGCGGACCGGGCCGCCCTGCCCGCACCGGCCGACGCCGCGGACCTGGCCGCGGCCCTGGACGCCGCCCAGGACCAGGGCGGCCTGGACC
>JAEXTU010000240.1 GCA_023453335.1 Pseudomonadota bacterium
GCCCGCCCCGCGGCCAGCACCTTTCCCGCGCGGCGCCGCGCGGCCTTGCGGCCTGCCCCGTCGCCGTCGAAGACCAGGTCCACCCGGGAGCAGAACCCGGCCAGCCGGCGCACCTGCCCGGGGGTGAGGGCCGTGCCCAGCACCCCGCAGGCATTGTTGAACCCGAACTGGTGCAGGGACATCACGTCCAGGTACCCCTCGGTGAGCAGGCCGATCTTGTGGTGGGCCATGGCTCGTCTGGCCTGAAAAAGGCCGTAGAGGTTTTCTCCCTTGGTGTAGATGTCCGACTCGCTGGTGTTCAGGTACTTGGGGTCGTCCTCGGGCTTCAGCGCCCGCGCGCCGAAGGCGATGACCTGGCCGGCCAGGTTGTGGATGGGGAACATGAGCCGGCCGCGGAAGCGGTCGTAGACGTTCCCCTTCTCATTCCTGACCAGCAGGCCGCTCTTGACCCCGGCCTCCGGGGTGTGCCCCTTGGAGCGCAAAAAATTCTCCAGGTCGTGCCAGCCGTCCGGGCTGGCGCCCAGGCCGAAGCGCTCGGCCATCTCCTTGGACAGGCCGCGCCGCGCCACGTAGGCCATGGCCTCCGCGCCACGGGCCGAATGCAGGGTCCGCACGTAGTAGTCCTGGGCCAGGCCGTGCAGGGCGAGGCTCTCCTTGCGCGCGTCGCGGCGCTCGGCCTCCCGGGGGTCGCGCCTGGCCTGGGTGAGCTGGATGCCCACCTTCTCGGCCAGCTGCTCCAGGCCCTCCCGGAACTCCAGGCCGTTGACCCGGCAGTAGAAATCGATGGCGTCCCCCGCGGCCTGGCAGCCGAAGCAGTAGTACAGCCCCTCGGCCGGCCGCACCGAGAAGGAGGGTTTCGTCTCCTGGTGGAAGGGGCAGGGGCCGGTCCAGCGGCCACCCGCCGGGCGCAGGTCCACGTACTGGCGAACCATCTCCACCAGGTCCAGGCGGGCCTTGACCGCGGCCACGCTCCCGGAATCGAACCCCTTGCCCACTACTTCATCTCCACCTGGGGCATGCCGTCCCCGCCCAGGTCCTCGGGGGCCAGGGCGAAACTCTTCACCGCGGGAAACTCGCGCAGGATGCGGTGGACCTCCTTGCGCAGCACGCCGGTGCCCTTGCCGTGCACGATCTCCAGCGTCTCCTGGCCCATGAGCACAGCCCGGTCCAGGAACCGCAACAACTCCGACTCGGCGGCCTCGGCCCGCTCGCCGCGCAGGTCCAGGCGCAGGGCCGCGGGCCGCTCGCCTGCGCGCACGCCCACGGCCGGGGCCGCCAGCTTGGCCGCGGGTTTGCCCGGGACCCCGTTGGCGGCCAGGGCCAGCTTGTCCGCCTCGGCCCACACCGTGACCCCGCCCAGATCCAGCTTGGCCCGGCGGGCCTTGCCGTCGATCTCCACCACCACCCCGGCCTTGTTCAGGCCGGTGTGGGTGAGCCGCGTTCCCGTGGCCAGGATCGCCCAGTCCAGCACCGGGACGGCCTCGGCCTCGTTCTTCTCCGGCGAGGACTCGTCGGCCCGCAAGCGGGACTCGGCCAGCTTGCGCAGGGCCTCCTTGCGGCCCAGGCGCCCCTCCTGCCACTGGCGCAGCACGGACTGGGACGCGGCGCGCAACTCGTCGAGCACCGCCTTCTTCTCCTTCTCGAACCGCTCGGCCAGGCGCTCGCGCCTCTCGCGCAGCTTGCCCTGCTCGGCCTTCAGGCCGGACAACTCCTTTTCCCGGGCCACGGCCAGGGTGTTCAGCCGGTCCAGGATGCCCGAGGTGTCGGTCCCGTCCAGCAGCATGTAGCGCTCGGCCGCGCCGAGCACCTCCTCGGGCAAGCCGTGTTCCCGGGCCACGTCCAGGGCCTGGCTCGCGCCCACCTGGTCGTAGGCCAGGCGGAAGAGCGGCCGCTTGCTCCCCGGGTCGAACAGCACGCTGGCCGCCCGGACCCCCTCCCGGGACAGGGCGTAGGCCTTGAGCGCCGGGAAATGCGTGGCCGCGGCCACCCAGGCCCCTCGGGCCAGCAGCCGGTCCACCACCGCCTGGGCCAGGGCCGCGCCCTGGCTCGGATCGGTACCCGCGCCGAATTCATCCATAATCACCAAGGCGCGGTCGTCAATGCGCTCCCAGGAGGTTGCCAAGGCGCGGATCTGGGCGGTGAAGGTGGACAGGGAGTCCTCGATGCTCTGCTCGTCGCCCAGGACCACCACCACCTCGCGCCAGCCGGGCAGGGTACTGCCCTCGGCGCAAGGGACCGGCAGGCCGGAAAGGGTCATGAGCGCGGTGAGGCCCAGGGTCTTGAGGGCCACGGTCTTGCCCCCGGCGTTGCCGCCGCTGATGATCAGGGCCTGCTGCCCCTCCTTCAGCTCCACATCCACCGGAACCGCCTTCTTGACCTCCAGGGACAGGAGAGGGTGGCGGGCGTCGGCCAGGCGCAGGGGCAGGCCCGCGCCCATGTCGATGGGCCGGGCGTTGCGGGCCGCGGCGTAGCCGGCCTTGGCCCCCAGCACGTCGGAGCGCAGGAGGAACTCGTACGCGGCGCGCAGGGGCCCCTCCTCCTGGCGCACCAGGGAGGTGAGCAGGCGCATGACCGCCTTCTCGGCCTCGCGCTCCTCCTGCTTGAGGTCCTGCAGGGAGTTGTTCAGCTCCACCAGGAACAGGGGCTCCACGTAGCAGGTCTCCCCGGTCTGGGAGTAGTCGTGGATGATGCCCTGCACCCGGCCCTTGAAATTGCTCTTGATGGGCAGGACGTAGCGGTCCGAGGACACGGTCATGAAGTCGTCCTGCAGGTACTGGCCCACGTCCTCGGCGGTCAGGAAGTCGCGCACCCGCTTGGTGCAGCGCTGGTGGATGGCGCGAATCTCCGAGCGCACCGAGAAGAGTTCGGGCGAGCTTTCGTCCTTGAGCCGGCCGTCGGAGCCCAGGCAGCGGCGCAGGCCGGAGAACGAGGACTGGGGCCAGGGGAAGTCGGCCAGGCCGGGCAGGTCCGGGAAGCGAGATGCGCTCGCCTCGGCCAGGGCGTCGCGCAGGGTGCGGGCCTGGCGCAGGACCACGGACAGGGCGAACAGGGCGTCCAGGTCCAGGACCTCGTTGGGCCGGTCCAGGAAGGCGAAGAGCCCGGCCAGGTCCGGGAAGCTCTCCAGTTCCGGCCGGTTTTCGGCCAGGAAGGCCATCCACTGCCGGGTGAGGGCCAGTTCGCGGCCGGGCTGCCCCTCGCCGCCCAGGGGGGCCAGGGCCAGGCAGGCCGCGGCTCCGGGCTCGGACCGGGCGAAATGCGCCAGGTCGGCCAGGACCTTGGGGAACTCCAGGAGCTGGGAGGACTTCTTAAGCATGGATTACGCGGAGAGCTTGGCCTTCACCAGGGCGCTGAGCTGCTTGCCGTCGGCGCGGCCCGCGGCCTTGGCCATGGCCGCCTGCATGACCTTGCCCATGTCCTTCATGCCCGCTGCGCCGGTGGCGGCCACCGCCTCGTCCACCAGGGCGGCCAGTTCCGCGTCGGTGAGCCGGGTGGGCAAATAGGATTCGAGCACCTTCTGCTCCGCGGCCTCCTTGGCGGCCATCTCGGCGCGGCCGGCGGCGGTGAACTGCTCCACCGACTCCTGGCGCTGCTTGACCTGCTTGGCGATGACCGCCAGGACCTCCTCGTCGGTGGGGGGGCGCATGAGCTCCACCTGGCGGTTCTTGACCGCGGTCTTGAGCATGCGCAGGACCGAGACCGTGAGCTCGTTCTTGGCCTTGTAGGCGGCGACGAAGTCTTTTTCGATGCGGTCGGCGAGGCTCATGGCGAGCACCTCCGGGGGACGGCGGCCAGGTGGCCGGGACAGTGCGGGACGCGTTCCAGAAAAAATCAGGCGGCGGGGCCGGATTCCCGGCCCCGCACGCGGATCGTCGAAGGAAGGCCGCGGGTGGCCTCCGGGGGGGGAGACTAGCCCATGTTCATCTTGCGCATCTTCTTGAGCAGCCGCTTGCGGGCGGCGGCGCGCTTCTTCTTGCGCTGGACGCTGGGCTTCTCGTAGTGCTGGCGCTTCTTGAGTTCGGAGAGAATACCGGCCTTCTCCACCTGTTTCTTGAAACGGCGCAGTGCGATGTCGAAGTTTTCGCTGTCGTCGAGCAGGACTCCGGGCACGAACATCACCCCCCTTGGCCGCGGCCGCAGGCCTGGCCTGCGCTCACCGCGTTGCGAACTTCAAAATATAGGCGCTGCACGTGGAAAGGTCAAGGAAAAAACCCGGGAAGGGAGACGACAAACAGTCCGGCCCATCCCGCGTGGGTTGGGCCGGACTGGAAGGACCGCGGGAAGGACGGGGCTAGTGGGCCCCGTGTCCGCCCTTGTGGGCGACGCAATCCAGGAAGGCCTTCACCGCGGCAAAGCCCACGGCGTTGCCGATGATGAACAGGACCAGGTACAGGACCGAGAAGAACACCGCGTGATCGGGATTCCACCAGGGGATATCCCAGGGCACGGTGCTGTGCAGGGTTTCACCATGGATCATGGCTTTTCTCCAAATAAATGGATGGGAAGCGTTACTTCACGGCGTCCTTGAGCAGCTTGCCGGGGCGGAACTTGACCACCTTGGTCGCGGGGATCTTGATCTTGGCGCCGGTGCGGGGGTTGCGGCCGGTGCGGGCCTTGCGCTCCTCCACCATGAAGGTGCCGAAGCCGGTGAGGGTCAGCTTGCCGTCGCTGACCAGGGTCGCCTCGACGGTGTCGAGGAAAGCGTTCAGGGCGCGCTCGGCATTGGCTTT
This sequence comes from Pseudomonadota bacterium, assembly GCA_023453335.1. Taxonomy (GTDB): domain Bacteria; phylum Desulfobacterota; class Desulfovibrionia; order Desulfovibrionales; family Desulfovibrionaceae; genus UBA6814. The sequence continues at coordinate 4,728 of JAEXTU010000240.1, forward strand.
GGTGATGTTGGCCTTTTCCGCGATCTTGACAACCAGATCAGCCTTAGTCATCAGTCCGTTCCTCCTTAAGAGAAGTTACCTTTTCCGGCGAGCCGCCGCAGCCCGATCCGTCTCTTCGGGCAGGGCCGGCCGCCGGACGTCTCCGCGCGACCACAAGGTTGACACACAAACTTGCGTCAGCGAACCGGATCGGCGTTTGGCCGGCCCCGGCGCGCTCTCCAAAGCAGGCATTAAAGCAAACCCTCGGCGCTGTCCAGAGGTTTCCCGCAAAAAATCTCGCGTAAACCCGCATCACAAGCGGGTTTTTGGCGGTCGGCCCCCTGCCGGTCGCCCTCCCCTCCCCCTGGGGCATTATGAAAAAATGTTTTTATTCAAGGATATTAGATAGAGACTGAAAATCCGCCGGGGAGAGCTCCTCCGGCCGCGCCGTGGGAGCCAGCCCGTGCGCGGAGAACCACTGTTCCAGCGCCGCGTTCCAGCGCGCCTTGAGGATGGTGCCCAGTTGCTTGCGCCGCTGCTGAAAGCACAGGCGCAGGAGCGTGGACAGGGCCGCGGGCCGGAAGCTCCCCTCCCCCGCCATCCCGCGCAGGGGGCCGGCGGGCAGCGGCACGAAGGACAGCACGGTGGAATCCACCTTGGGCCGCGGCACAAAGGCCCCCGGCCCCACGTCGAAGAGCCGGCGCACGGCCACGAAGCTCTGCACCCACACCGAGAGTGCACCGTATTCGCCGCTGCCCGACGCGGCGGCCAGGCGGCGGCCCACCTCCTTCTGCACCATGCCCACCAGCCGCTCCATGCCCCGGCAGCGGGACACGATCTCCCAGATGAGCGGCGAGGCCACGTTGTAGGGCAGGTTGCCGGCCAGCTTCCAGCCTCCTTCCGGGGCCAGGCGCTCCCAGCGGCAGTCCAGGGCGTCGGCCGCCGCGGCCGAGGCCCGGGGATAGGCCGCGCCAAAGGCCCGGGCCAGGCCGGTGTCCTTCTCCACCACCGCGTAGGCCGCGGGGCCGGCCTCGGCGATCCAGCGGGACAGGGCACCGGGGCCGGGGCCGATCTCCAGCACCCGGTCCGCGGGCGCGATCTCCAGGGCGGCCACGATGCGGCGGCACACCCCGGCGTCGTGCAGGAAATGCTGCCCCAGGCTCTTCTTGGCCCGGGGCAGGGAGGTAGAGGAACGCGGTTCGCGGGAGGGACGGCGCACTTCCCCTCCCCTACCTGCCGGTGCGCCGGTGCAGCAGGCGCAGGGCCTTGCGCTCCCGGTAGGCCATGATGCCCTTGCGGGTGAGGAAATAGGAGGCGAAGAACCCGGGCACGCCCAGCACGACCCCGCCCACGCACATGATGGCGAAGAAGTCCCAGCCGGTGGCGATGAGCTCCTTCATCTCCAGGTGGCGGGGATCGAAGGCCGGCACGTCCAGGGGCAGGAACACCCGGCCCACCAGGTAGAGCATGTAGTAGAACGGGATGAGGTTGAAGGGATTGGAGATGGTGGTGCAGATGGCCGCGGCCACCTTGTTGCCGCCGAAGAGGAAGGCCAGGGTGAGCACCGCCACGGTCTGGAAGGGGATGATGGGCAGAAAGCCCACGAAGATGCCCCAGGCCACGCCCAGGGCGATGTTGTGGGGCGAGGCCCTCTGGCGCAGGATGCGCAGGTGCTGGTAGCGGACCCAGCGCTTGAGCCGCCTGGCCCAGGACCGGCCGGAGCCGCGCACGGACGCTGCCGCCTCGGCCACCGGCTACCCCAACAGGTCGAAGCGGGCGAAGGTCATGGACAGCCCGGCCCGGCCCTGGGTGGACGAGCGCAGGTCCGTGGAGAAGCCGAAGAGCTGGCGCAGCGGGGCCAGGGCCTTGACCACCTTCTGGCCGGCGTGGTCGAACATGTTCTCCACCTTGGCCCCCTTGGACCCCAGGAGCCCGATCACGTCGCCCACGAACTCGCCGGGGGTGGTGACCTCCAGCCACATGAGCGGCTCCAGGAGCTGCGGCCCGGCCGCGGCCAGGGCGGCCTTGAGCGCGGCGGCTGCGGCCATGTGGTAGCCCACCGGGCTGGCGTCCGGGCCGCGGCGCATGGCGGTGACCGCCACCCGCACGTCCTGCACCGGGTAGCCCTTGACCACCCCGCTCTGCAGCCCATCCTCCAGGCCCTGGGCCACCGAGTCCAGCCAGGCCTGGGGCCAGCCCTCGCGGTCCATCTCCAGCACCACCTCGCGGCCCGCGTCCCGGGGCAGGGGCGAAACCTGAACCGTGACCTGGCCGAAATGGCGCACCTCGCCCAGTTCGCGGTCGAACTCGCCGTCCGCGGTCCCGGTGCGGGACACGGTCTCCTGGTACACCACTTGGGGCTTGCCCGCCCGGGGGTCCACCCCGTACTCGCGGCGCATGCGCTCCAGCACCACCTCCAGATGGAGCTCGCCCATGCCCGAGAGGATGAGCTGGTCGGTGTCCTTGTCCCGCTCCACAGCCAGGGTGGGGTCCTCCATGAGGAACTTGTCCAGGACCTCGGTGAGCTTGTCGGTCTCGGCCGCGCTGCGCGGCTCCAGGGCCAGGGAGATGACCGGCCGGTAGGCGGAGATGTTCTCCAGCACCAGGGGCCGGGCCGGATCGCACAGGGTGTGGCCGGTCTTGGCGAAGCGCAGGCCGGCCACGGCCACGATGTCCCCGGCCGGGGCGCGCTCCTCCTTCTCCTTGCGGCCGGCGTGCATGCGGAAGAGCCGGGCCACCCGCTCGGTCTGGCCCTGGGTGACGTTGGCCACCTCGGCCCCTTCCTCCAGCACCCCGGAGTACACCCGCAGGAACACCAGCTTGCGGCCGGTCTCCATGGTCACCTTGAAGGCCAGGGCGCACAGGGGCGCGTCGGGCGCGGGGTCCAGGCAGGCGCCCTTGCCGGTGGCCGGGTCCAGGGCGGTCTGGCAGGCCACCTCGCGGGGGCCGGGCAGATAGTCGCACACCCCGTCCAGGAGCGGCTGCACGCCCGCGTTGCGCAGGGCCGAGCCGGAGAACACCGGCACCAGCTTGAGCCCGATGGTGGCCTGGCGCACCGCGGTCTTGAGGTCCGCGGCGGGCAACTCCTCGCCGCCCAGGTAGCGGTCCAGCAGGGATTCGTCGTTCTCGGCCAGGGTTTCCAGCAGGCGCTCCCGCCAGGGCGCGGCCAGTTCAGCGTCGGCCGAGGACAGGGGAGAGCGGGTCACCTCCCCGCCCTGGGTGTCCGGGTCGAAATCCAGACGCTCCATGGCGAGCAGGTCGATGCAGCCGGTGAACTCCTGGCCCGCGCCCACCGGGATCACCAGGGGCAGGGGCGCGGCCCCCAGCTTGGCCTTCAACTCCTCCACCACCCGGGAGAAGTCCGCGCCCAGCCGGTCCATCTTGTTCACGAAGGCCAGCTTGGGCACCTTGTAGCGCTCGGACTGCCGCCACACGGTCTCGGACTGGGGCTCCACCCCCCCGACGGCGCAGAACACGCCCACCGCGCCGTCCAGCACCCGCAGGGAGCGCTCCACCTCAATGGTGAAGTCCACGTGCCCCGGGGTGTCGATGAGGTTCACGGTCTTGCCCTTCCAGCGGCAGGTGGTGCAGGCCGAGGTGATGGTGATGCCCCGCTCCTGCTCCTCGGGCATGAAGTCCATGGTGGCGGTGCCCTCGTGCACCTCGCCCATGCGATGGATGCGGCCGGAGTAGAACAGGATGCGCTCGGTGAGGGTGGTCTTGCCCGCGTCGATGTGGGCGATGATCCCGATGTTGCGCAGGGATTCTATGTAATTCTTCGGAATGGCTGGTTTCTTTGCCATTGGAGGTCCTTGGGAAAGGGCTAGGAGTCCCGGCGCAGGGCCAGGCCGCGGCGCAGGAACAGGCCCGGGACCAAGCCGGGCCAGGCGAAGCAGCCCTCGGCCCCAGGTCCCAGGACCAGGAGGGAGCGCTCCAGGGCTGCGGGGATCAGGTCCCGGGACACGCAGACCGCGGCATAGCCCTGCTCCAGGAAGGCCGGGAAGGCGCCGTGGCGGACCAGGGCCCCTTCGGGCAGGCCGGACTTGCCCCGGCGCGGCCAGACCTCCAGGCGGGCGGAGGGATGCATGAGGCGCAGGGCGGCCAGGTCCAGGCTGCGGTCCGGGTCGAAGACCCCGATGCGCTCCACCGGGGCGCGCCGCCACAGGCCCAGGCGGGGAAGGGCCGCAGCCCGACCGGAAAGGTCGCGCAAGGTGCGGCCAGCGCCCAGGAAGAGCGCGGCCGCGCCGCCGGGCAAGGCGGCCAGGATGTCCAGGAGTTCGCAGGTCCTGGCCCGGTCCAGGCGGCAGACCTGCTCCAGGCCGCAGAGCTCCAGGCTGGCAAGGACCGCATCGGCCTTGCCGCCTCCCGGGCCCAGGCGCACCGCCAGGGTGGCCGCCGCGCCGGCGAGCACCGCGGGCAGGGCCGCGGCCGCGGCCTGGGCCGGGGAATCCAGGGTCTGGTCCAGGAAGAGGACCACCGCCTCCACCGGCGCCCCGCAGGTGTCCAGGGTGAAGCCGTTGTCCCAGGTCGAGGTGCCGGAGCGGGCCGCCAGACCGTGCGGGTCCATGAGTGGGTGCAGGCCCGCGCCCAGGGTCTTGACCCAGGCCCGGACCGCCGGGTCGGTGCGCGCATAGGCGCGGGCGAACAGGCGGTCGTCCAGGAACGCCTTGGCGAGTCGGTCCGGCAGGGGAATGCTGAACATGGGAGCCTGGCCGGTCGGGGTGGATTACGAAATTTTCAACGGCCTGCTACAACCAGCTGAACCACTGCTTCCAACTGCCCTGGATGCGCTCGCGTTCCTTGGTGGACTGGTCCTCCTGGGCGCGGAGATAGGCCAGGTCGGCGCGCTTGGCCGCGTACTGGGCCACGTCGGGCAGGTCGGTGAAATTCTCGGTGATGTAGCGATAGCGCCGCCACGCCGCGCCGTAGTGCTCGGAGCGCCAGTAGAAATCGGCCACGAACACTTCGTGCTCGGCCATGTAGCGCCGGCACTTGACCATGTAGTCGCGAGCCTCCCCCGCATACTTGCTGTCCGGATAGGCCTGGGACAGCCGGGTGAAATACTCCAGGGCGCCGGCCACGTGGGACTGGGGCATGTCGATGGAGCGGAACTGGTTATAGCTGGCCCGGCCAATCTGGTACAGAACGTAGGGGATCAGCTCGTGCCGGGGGTGCAGGTTCTCGAACTCCCGGTAGGCCTCCACCGCCTGGCCGTAGTCCTCGGCCAGGAAGTAGGCGTCGCCCAGGCCGATCTCCGCCTTGGGAGTATACGGGCTGAAGGGATAGCGGTCCTTGAGCCGGGCAAAAGCCTCGGCGGCCTTGGTGTACTGCTTGGCCTTCATGTGCTCCGAGCCGGACTCGAAGAGCTCCTGGGCAGTGTCCTCGGACGGGGGCAGGAAGAAATAGTCGATAATGCCGCAGCCGCTCGCCGAGAGCAGCAGCAGGAACAATATGCCGACGCGGAAAGGCTTGTGCATGGCTTCGTGTGGCGCGGGGGCCGCGCAGGTCCTTCCGGCGTGGCGCCGGAGTTTTTCGGGAAGATTCCGGGCCACCGCGGCCCGGTTGCTGCCGTATACCCTCGCCCGGACAAAAAGGAAAGTGCGCCGGGGGGACGAAAAAGGGCGGCCGCCGCAGTGTGCAGGGCCGCCCCGTGGGACGTCGCCAGACCGGCTAGGCCAGCTTGGAGGTGATCATCTCCTTGATGCTGCTCTTGGACACCGCGCCGGTGATCTGTTCCAGCACCTCGCCGCCCTTGAACAGGATCAGGGTGGGGATGGCCCGGATGCCGTACTTGCTGGGGGTGGCCTGGTTCTCGTCAACATTCATTTTGGCCACCTTGACCCGGCCGGTGAACTCGTTGGCCAGTTCCTCCACCACCGGACCCATGGCCCGGCAGGGACCGCACCAGGGCGCCCAGAAATCGATGAGCACCGGCAGGTCGCACTTGAGGACTTCCTGTTCGAACGAGGCATCGGTCACTTGCAGCGCCATGGTATTCTCCTTTGGGTTCTCCGTGAGCACCGCCTTCGGCGCGGACACCATCGTGTCGCCCGCTCCCGCACCGTCCCAGGGGTGCACAGTATCAGCACGACAGTATTGCAAACTATTAAGCGAACCGCCTGAAGTCAAGACGGAACTTGCAGGATCACACCGCCCCGGCCGCAGCGGGCCGTCGGAAGTCCCGGGGCACGGCCCGGCCCCGGGGGATGGCCTCCAGGTCCAGGCCGTGGGCTAGGCCGGCCTCCAGCAGGAAGCTCCCGGCCAGGGCCACCATGACCCCGTTGTCCGTGCACAGCCGGGGCGGAGGCAGGAAGAGCGGCAGGCCGCGGCGCTCGGCCACACCGGCCAGGAGCCGACGCAGCATGGAGTTGGCGGCCACCCCGCCGGCGGCCACCAGCCCCCTGGCCGGGACCCGATCCAGGGCGCGCTCCACCTTGATGCGCAGGGTGTCGGCCACAGCCAGGTTGTAGGAGGCGCAGACCCGGGCCAGGCCCGGGGGCAGGGCCGCCGGGTCCCCGGCAAGGGGCAGCGCGGGCAGGCGCAGGCCGGGCCGGGCGGCCACGTATGTGGCCAGGGCGGTCTTGAGCCCGCTGAAGCTGAAGTCCAGGTTGTCGTTGGCCACGTAAGCCCGCGGGAAAAGCTCCGGGTCGGGCTCGGCCAGGCCGGCCAGGTCGTCCATGACTTTGCCCCCGGGATAGGGCAGGTTCAGGCTCTTGGCCGCCTTGTCAAAGGCCTCGCCCGCGGCGTCGTCTAGGGTGCGGCCCAGGGTCTCGAAATCCACGGCCGAGCGCATGAGGGCAAGCTGGGTGTGGCCCCCGGACACCAGGAGGCCCAGGCAGGGATAGGGCAGGTCCGCGTCCAGGGACGGGACCAGGAGATGGGCCTCCAGGTGGTTGACCCCCACCAGGACCGCGCCGGTGGCCAGTGCCAGGCCCTTGGCCAGGGACAGGCCCACCAGCAGGCTGCCTAGGAGCCCCGGGCCGCGGGCCACGGCCACCGCGTCCAGGTCCGCGAGCGCCACCCCGGCCCTAGCCAGGAGCCCGTCCAGGAGCGGCCCCAGGCAGCGCAGGTGCTCGCGCGAGGCCAACTCCGGCACCACCCCGCCGAACAGGGCGTGGGCCGCCACCTGGGAGGCCATGGCCTCGGCCAGCACGGTGCGGTCCCGCAGCAGGGCCAGGGCGGTCTCGTCGCAGGAGGTCTCTATGCCCAGGACCAGGGTCACGACGTGCTCTTGAGCAGGATCTCCCGGGCCTTGGCCACGTCGTCGTGGGAACCGATGAACAGGGGCACCCGTTGGTGCAGTTCAGTGGGGGTGTATTCCAGGATGCGCTGCACCCCGTCGGTGGCCAGGCCGCCGGCCTGCTCCACGATCATGGCCATGGGCGCGCACTCGCACAACAGGCGCAGCTTGCCCTTGGGCTTGTCCGGGTTCTTGTAGTCCATGGGGTACATGAAGATGCCGCCGTCCAGCAGGTTGCGATGGAAATCCGCCACCAGGGAGCCGATGTAGCGCAGGGTGTGCGGCTTGCCCCGCGGGGTCTGCTCGCTCTTGAAATAGGAAACCACATCCTTGGTGCCCTTATTCCAGTAATTCCAGTTGGACTCGTTCACCGAGTAGATCTTGCCCGCCTGGGGTATCTTCAGGTCCGGGTGGGAGAGCAGGAATTCGCCCACGCTGGGGTCCAGGGTGAATCCGTGCACCCCGTCGCCGGTGGTGAAGACCATCATGGTGGAGGAGCCATAGATGAAATAGCCCGCAGCCACCTGCTTGTCGCAGCGCTGGAGCACCTCGTCCACGGTGGGCGAGGCCTTGCCCCAGCTCTCCTTGGGCCGGCGGTAGATGGAGAAGATGGTGCCGATGCTCACGTTCACGTCGATGTTGGTGGAGCCGTCCAGGGGGTCGAAAATGAGGAAGTAGTCGCCCTGGGGGAAGCGCTCAGGGATCTCAATGAGGTCCGCGTTCTCCTCGGAGGCCATGGCGCAGAGCACCCCGGCCCGGCGCAGGCGGTGGATGAGGATGGAGTTGGCGAACTCGTCCAGCTTGCGCACCCGCTCGCCCTGCACGTTGGTCTCGCCGGTGAAGCCCAGCACGTCCACCAGGCCGGCCTTGGTCACCTCGCGGGAGATGATCTTGGCCGAGAAGATGAGTTCGCTGATGAGGCTGGTAAACATGCCCCGGGCCACCGAGGACTTGGTCTGGTGGTAGAGCAGGTGCTCGGTGACGGTAACCTGGCGCGGAACGGCCATGAAAGGACCTCCTTGTGGCATGGGCACGGTCGTAACCTGTCCGCGAACTATACGGCGGGAGCGCCGCGGAGGCAAGGCGGGGCGCTTCCCCGGAGGATGGCGGGGCCGGTCAGTCTTCCGGCGTGAGCTCGGTGAGGTAGACGATCTGGCGGTCGCCAACATAGCGGGTGAGCCAGACCAACTCGCGGCCCTGGACCGTGATCTCGCCCTGCACGTTGGACTTGAGGCGCGCGGCCCAAGGCTCGGCCTGCACCGCGGCGGCCAGGCTGCCGTAGCCGCCCTCCCAAAGCACGGCCTCGGGGGAGACCACCATGAGCTTCTGCGGGTCGGGGCTGAGCTGGACCACGCTGCGCAGATCGAAGTGGGCGGCGAGGATGCCCTGCAGCACGTTGTCCTTGAAGAAGGGCGTGGCCACGTAGACTTCCGGGCCCAGCGGGGTCTCCTCGATGAAGGCGCGCAAGCGGCGGTCCCGCCAGGCATCGCCGGCCTCGACCAGGGGAGTCATGTTCACCGGCTTGAGGGTCACTTCCGGCTTGGCCACCAGTTGGGTGGCGTTCATGTCCGCAGCGGCCATGCCGCTCAGCCAAGGAAAACGCTTGAGCAGGCCGCCCGACCAGGCTTCGTCCGGGAAGCTGTCGCGGGCGTCCACCACCCTAACCATCTCGCCGATCTGCATGTCCACCGGGGTCATGAGCGGAGCCAGGAGGTCTTCCCAGTGGTCCTGCCCCTCGTTCTTCAGGCTGACCTTGGGATCGATGTTCACGTAGGTGCGGTAGAGCTTCTGGGTGCCCCGCCAGGTGCTGCGCATGGTGTCGCAGCCGGCAAGGACAAGCAGGGCCAGGATCAGGCACGCGAAAAGTGAAAGTCGCCGCACGAATGCTCCCTTCTGGTTGATGGCCGCCGCCCAGGTCAAGCCAGGGC
>JAEXTU010000303.1 GCA_023453335.1 Pseudomonadota bacterium
GTGCCGGGCAGGCCCAGCCCGGGAATGAGGACGAACCCGGCGGCCAGGGCGCCCAGGAAGGCCCCGGCGGTGTTGGCCGCGTAGACCGCGGCGTGGACCCGGCCGGCGGACTCCAGGGAGGCGGCCAGGCCCCGGGTGAGGAAGGGGGTGGTGGCCCCCATGGCCGCGGTGGGCAGGGCCATGAGCGCGGCGGCCATCAGCGCGCCCTGGGCCGCGGCGGCCAGGGGCGGGGCAAAGCTCCAGCCGGCGGTGGCTCCATATATAAGGGAGAAGAGCGCAGGGAAGGCCAGGCCCCACAGCCCGATGCCGGCCTCCAGCAGGGCGTAGGCGCGCAGGGGCCGGCGCACGGCCAGGGTGAGCCGGCCGCAGGCCCAGTAGCCCAGGGACAGCCCGCCCAGGAACACCGCCAGGACCACGGCCGAGGCCAGGTAGTCCGAGCCCAGCATCCGGGCCAGGTAGCGCTGCCAGGCCACCTCGTAGGCCAGGCCGGCAACGCCGCTGGCCGCGGCAGTGCCCAAGGCCGCCAGCCGGCGGGGCAGGGGGAGCAGCCAGGCGGGAGGGGCCGGGGTTGCCATAGCCGCCTTGTATCCTTGCAAATCCCCGGCTGTCACCTGGGGAAATGGGCCTGGCCCGAAATCCGGGGCCGGGGAAAGTGCGGAGAGGAGGAAAAAAATATTACACCGAACTTGACAACCCCGGGGGCTTGGACTAAGTAGCTGCGTCTCAGCGCATAACGCAGTTATCCACTGCTAAAGACCCGTCGGGTCCTCTGAGAGTGGGAGTCAGAACCTGTTGTTGACAGGGGGGAACTTCCCCCCTGTTTTTTTTGGCCAAAAATTGGCCGAGCCGGCAGCGGCGTATCCGCCCGGCGACTAGTTAAGAAGAACACGTTTTCGGAGGAGTGGATGCCGACCATCAATCAGCTCATCCGCAAGGAGCGGGCCAAGCAGGTCAAGCGGAAGAAGACCCCGGCGCTCACCGAGTGTCCGCAGCGCCGCGGCGTGTGCACCCGTGTGTACACCACCACGCCCAAGAAGCCCAACTCGGCGCTCCGCAAGGTCGCCCGCGTGCGGCTCACCAACGGGTACGAGGTCACCTCGTACATCCCGGGCGAGGGCCACAACCTGCAGGAGCACTCGGTGGTGCTCATCCGCGGCGGCCGCGTCAAGGACCTTCCCGGCGTGCGCTACCACATCGTCCGCGGCGCGCTCGACACCGCCGGCGTCAACGATCGTCGCCAGGGCCGTTCCAAGTACGGCGCCAAGCGTCCTAAGTAGTTCGAGGGAGACCGACCATGCCGAGAAAGGGACCCGTCCCCAAGCGTGAGATCCTGCCGGACCCGAAGTACGGCAGCGTGCTGGTGGCCAAGTTCGTTGCCCGCATGATGAATGACGGCAAGAAGAACGTGGCCGAGGGCATCATGTACAAGACCCTGGAGATCCTGGCCGACAAGTCCCAGGAGGATCCCCTGCGGGCCTTCGAGAAGGCGATGGACAACGTGAAGCCGCACCTCGAGGTGAAGTCCCGCCGGGTGGGCGGCGCCACCTACCAGGTGCCCATGGAGGTCCGGCCCGAGCGGCAGGTCTCCCTGGCCATCCGCTGGCTCATCACCTACGCCCGCGGCCGCGGCGAGAAGGGCATGGTATCCAAGCTCTCCGCCGAGCTGGTGGACGCCTACAACAACCGCGGCGGTGCGGTGAAGAAGAAAGAAGACACCCATCGCATGGCCGAAGCCAACAAGGCGTTCGCCCATTACCGCTGGTAGTCGCTGGAGTTAGCTGTGTCCCGAGTCGTTCCTATTCCCATGCAGCGCAATATCGGCATCATGGCCCACATTGATGCCGGTAAGACCACGACTACCGAGCGCATTCTGTTCTACACCGGCGTCTCGCACAAGATCGGCGAGGTGCACGACGGCGAAGCCACCATGGACTGGATGGTGCAGGAGCAGGAGCGCGGCATCACCATCACCTCCGCCGCCACCACCTGCTTCTGGCGCAACCACCGCATCAACATCATCGACACCCCCGGCCACGTGGACTTCACCATCGAGGTGGAGCGCTCCCTGCGCGTGCTGGACGGCGCGGTGGCGGTGTTCGACGCGGTGGCCGGCGTGGAGCCCCAGTCCGAGACCGTCTGGCGCCAGGCAGACCGCTACGCGGTGCCCCGCATCTGCTTCGTGAACAAGATGGACCGCGTGGGCGCCGATTTCGACCGCTGCGTGGGCATGATCAAGGACCGGCTCGGGGCCAAGCCCGTGCCGATCCAGATTCCCATCGGCTCCGAGGAAAAGTACGTCGGCATCGTGGACCTGATCCAGGGCAAGGCCATCATCTTCGACGACCAGACCATGGGCGCCAAGTTCGCCTTCTCGGACATTCCCGCCGAGCTGCAGGACGAATTCGACACCCAGCGCCTGGCCATGCTGGAGGCCATCGCCGAAGAGGACGAGGCCCTGCTCGAGAAGTACCTGGGCGGCGAGGAGCTGACCCCGGACGAGCTTATCGCCGGCATCCGCAAGGCCACCGTGAACCTGACCATCTGCCCGGTGCTCTGCGGCTCCGCCTTCAAGAACAAGGGCGTGCAGCCCCTGCTCGACGCGGTGGTGGACTTCCTGCCCTCTCCGGTGGACGTGGTCCAGATGAAGGGCGTGCACGCCGACTCCGGCGCGGAAGTCGTCGCCAGCTGCGACGACAACGAGCCCCTGGCCGCCCTGGCCTTCAAGCTCTTCTCCGACCCCTACATCGGCCACCTTACCTTCCTGCGCATCTACTCCGGCCACATCGAGAGCGGTGTGACCGTCATCAACTCCGGCAACGGCAAGAAGGAGCGCATCGGCCGCCTGCTCAAGATGCACGCCAACAAGCGCGAGGACATCAAGTGGTCCGGCGCGGGCGACATCGTGGCGGCCGTGGGCCTCAAGTTCACCGGTACCGGCGACACCCTGTGCGACCCGGCCCGGCCCCTGGTGCTGGAGTCGCTCAACATCCCCGAGCCGGTCATTGAGGTCGCCATCGAGCCCAAGTCCAAGGCCGACCGCGACAGCCTCTCCGACGCCCTGGGCAAGCTGGCCAAGGAGGACCCCTCCTTCCGGGTCAAGGGCGACGAGGAGACCGGCCAGACGCTCATCGCCGGCATGGGCGAGCTGCACCTGGAGATCATCGTCGATCGCCTGCTGCGCGAGTTCAAGGTGGAAGCGAACGTCGGTGCCCCGCAGGTCGCCTATAAGGAGACTGTGCGCCGCGCCGCGGACGTCGACTGCAAGTATGCGCGTCAGTCCGGCGGTAAGGGTCAGTACGGCCACGTCAAGATCAAGCTGGAGCCGAACGAATCCGGCAAGGGCTATGAGTTCATCAACGCCGTGGTCGGCGGTGCGATCCCGAAGGAGTATATCCCGGCGGTCGATGCCGGTATCCAGGGAGCCATGCAGGCCGGCGTG
>JAEXTU010000306.1 GCA_023453335.1 Pseudomonadota bacterium
CCGGGGCCTGCCTGGGCCTGGACATCGTGGGCCAGAGCGACGCCATCAAGCCGCGGGTGGGCTACATGGCCCAGCGCTTCTCCCTGTACGAGGACCTCTCGGTCACCGAGAACCTCGGCTTCATCGCCCGCATCTACGGTGTGGCGGACCGCGGCCGGGCCGTGGCCGAGGTCATGGAGCGCATGGGGCTCGCGCGCTACCGCAACCACCTGGCCGGGGCGCTCTCCGGCGGGTGGAAGCAGCGTCTGGCCCTGGCCTGCTGCCTGGTGCACCGGCCCCAGCTCCTGCTCCTGGACGAGCCCACCGCAGGCGTGGACCCCAAGGCCCGCCGCGACTTCTGGGAGGAGGTGCACCGCCTGACCGGCGAGGGCATCACCGCCCTCATCAGCACCCACTACATGGACGAGGCCGAGCGCTGCCACCGCCTGGCCTACATTGCCTACGGCAACCTCCTGGCCGCGGGCACCCCGGAGGAACTGGTGGCCGAGCGCAAGCTCACCTCCTTTGCAGTGCGAGACGGCGCGGGCGCGCGCCGGGCCGCGGACCTGGCCGCCCTGCCCGGGGTGCAGCAGGTGGGGCCCTTCGGCAACGGGCTGGGGGTGAGCGGCCAGGACGCCGCGGCCATGCGGGCCAGCCTGGAGCCCCTGCGGGCGCGCGGGATCGAGGTGCAGGAGGTCCCGGCCAGCCTGGAGGAGGTCTTCATCAGCCTCATGGCCGGCGCGGAGGTGAACTGACATGGCCGGGTTCTTCTCCCTGGCCCGCTTCGGGGCCATGGTGGCCAAGGAGTTCGTGCAGATGCGGCGCGACCGGGTGACCTTCGCCATGATGGTGGGCATCCCGCTCCTGCAGCTCATCCTGTTCGGCTTCGCCATCAATTCCGACCCCCGCCACCTGCCCACCGCCATCCGCGACGCGGACCGCTCCAACTTCTCCCGGGCGGTGGGGGCGGCCATGCGCAACAGCCGCTACTTCAACGTGGTGCAGGAGTGCGAGAGCGAGGCCTCGGCCGACGAGCTTCTGCGGCTCGGCCAGGCCCAGTTCGTGCTCACCGTGCCCGCGGGCTTCGGCCGGGACCTGGCCAAGGGCGGCCGGCCGGTGCTGCTCCTGGAGGCCGACGCCACCGACCCCTCGGCCACCTCCGGCGCGGTGGGGGCCTTCAAGGCCCTGGTGGACGCGGCCCTGGCCCGGGAGCTGCGCGGCCCCCTGGCCGGGCTGGCCGCCACCCCCGGGCCGGTGGAGGTGCGGGTGCACCCCCGCTACAACCCCGAGGCCGAAACCCGCTACAACATCGTGCCCGGGCTCATGGGCGTGGTGCTCACCATGACCCTGGTGGTCATCACCGCCCTGGCCATCACCCGGGAGCGGGAGCGGGGCACCATGGAGAACCTGCTGGCCACCCCGGTGCGGCCCACCGAGGTCCTGCTGGGCAAGATCGTGCCCTACCTGCTGGTGGGCTACATGCAGATGGGGCTCATCGTGGCGGCGGCCCGGTTCCTGTTCCAGGTGCCCATGCAGGGGAGCCTGGTCCTCCTCTTCCTGCTCTCCTTCCCCTTCATCGCCGCCAACCTGGGCATGGGCGTGACCTTCTCCACCCTGGCCAGGAACCAGTTGCAGGCGGTGCAGATGGCCTTCTTCTACTTTTTGCCCAACATCCTGCTCTCGGGGTTCATGTTCCCCTTCCGAGGCATGCCGGGCTGGGCCCAAAAGGTGGGATCGGTGCTGCCGCTCACCCACTACCTGCGGCTGGTGCGGGGCGTCCTGCTCAAGGGCAACGGCCTGGCCGACGCGGCCACCCACATCTGGCCGCTGCTCATCTTCCTGGCGGTGGTGCTCTTCGTCGGGGTGAAGCGGTACCAGCGGACGCTGGATTAATGTGTTACTTCGATTTATTATTTAAGATGTTTTCATGCGTTGTGTTATTGCTATTATTGTTAGCCTCACCTGACGCTCCAATATTAATGTGTTTACTTGACAAGGTAGTGTGATTTGTAAAGTCATTCTGGTTCTAGGAATTTTGATTTATACAGTATTGTGCCATTAACATTGGTGCCTTTAATTATTTTAAACGCTACAGCGCCATCATTGTAACTAGTCGCCAATAATAAATCATTCTCACCATCTCCGTCAAAGTCGTGCACATTTAAAATATGATATGAAGTTTCGCAGCTTAAGTCATGATTAAGAGATGCACTTTTATCATTAATATTGTATTGAATCAATATATGGCACCAGAATTCATCGCCAAGGTTACATTGATCAGGCAATGTATTATTTATTTCAATATTTGCATAATATTGGCATTTATTATTGTCGTCAACGTAATATCCTTGTGAATTGTATGTAAATGAGCTTGTGCTTGGTTGTTCGTTGAAACATTTTTTGTAATTACTTGAAGCGTTATGCGCATGTTTTTTATATGCATTTTCTAATTCTTTTTGTATAATAATTCTATCTTGATCATCAAGTGCGCAGTTATTGTGCATTAAATTTCCGCTGCACGGAGCAAGCGATACAAAGTATGTATTTAATTTGTTTGGTTTTGTTAAAAAGTCAATTTCGAAATCACGTATATAGCTATTATATATTATTTTATTGACCTTGCTTACAGTATTATCTGAATTATATACACAATATGTATTATTTAAATATTCATCAACAAACAAATTTGATCCTTGCTTTTGAATTATATCTTGCGCATCATAAATATTATTGTCTTTGTAGACGGCCAAAAAATACGCAAACCATTTTTTTGAATTTAAATCATAATAACATAGGCCATAGGCGACGGGGCTACTGGGATAAGCACTGTGCGGATAGAAAAAAATAAGCAGTAGCAAAAAGATGTAAGGATGTTTCAACTTGATTAAAGTCATCTTGCTTCTATCATATGCTGTTTTTTTAGAATAAATACCAATGAATTAATTTCTGTATTCTTAAAAAATTGTTGCTGGCGTTACTATCATGACCATGCCGATAGTCAGGTCGTTTATCCTTTTAGATCTACTGTACAAACTCACACGCCGGCAGGCCGGTGTCCAGGTCCACGGTCTTCTCAATGGCCGCGAGGTGGCGCACGAAGACATCCACCAGGGCCTGGTCCAGCTTGCCGAGCAGGGCCTCCTCCTGGAGGATCTTGAGGGCCAGGTCCTGGGGCAGGGCCTTTTTGTAGTGGCGGTCCCGGCGCAGGGAGTCGAACACGTCCACGATGGCCAGGATGCGGCTCTGGGGCAGGATGGCCTCGCTGGAGAGGCCCTGCGGGTAGCCCGTGCCGTCCAGCCGCTCGTGGTGCTGCAGGATCATGGCCAGCAGGTTGGGGAAGAATCCGGTAAAGGGGATGTTCTTGAGGATGCGGTGGCTCTCCACCGGGTGGCGCTTGATCTCCTCCCACTCCTCGGCGGTGAGGTTGCCGCGGGGGGTGAGCAGCTTGTGCCGCTCCTCGGCCTCGATGAGGGCCAGGGAGCGCCCCGCCACCTGGACCCGCAGCCGGGCGCAGGCGTTCACGATGTCCACGTCGCTCTCGGACAGGTCGTAGGCGCGGTTGATGCGCTCCAGCGAGGCGTAGAGGGCCTGCCATTCCCGGCCCTCGATCTGGCCCCACAGGGCCAGGCGCAGGCCGATGAGCTCCAGGTGGGAGGCGGGCAGGCGGGTGGCCTTGGTGAGCACCTCCTCCCGGACCCCGATCTTGCCCACGTCGTGCAACAGCCCGGCGTAGTAGATCTCCTGCATGTCGGACTCGGTGAAATGGGCCTCGGGCTCCAGCTCCAGGGCCGCGAAGTGCATGAGGCCCTGGGCGTAGCGGGCCACCCGGTGGGAATGGCCCGCGGTGCAGTGGTCCCGGGAGTCGATGGCGGTGGCCATGGTCTGCATGAGGGAGGTGAGCACCTCCTGCACCCGGCCGAAGAGGATGGCGTTGGACATGGCGATGCCCGCCACCGAGGTCAGGGTGCGCACCCTTTTCAGGTGCACCGACTGGAAGGGTTTCGCCCCCCGGGTCTCGGCCAGGGCCAGGGCGCCCAGGACGTGGCCCGAGGACTCCAGGGGCAGGAGCAGGAGCGCGGTGAGCTCCGGCACCTCGCCGGCCCAGCGGGGGTCGGCCCCCAGGTCGTTGACGATCTCGCCCTTGCCCCCGGCCAGCACGTCGGTGAACAGCGCGGACTGGGAGAGCCGGGACAGCCGGGCCCGGGGCAGGGTGCCGTAGCTGTCGAAGAGCTCGAAGCGGTCGCTTTCCGGGTTCTTGAGATAGACCATGCCGCACTCGGCTGGGGCGAAGCCCTCCTGGCACTCGGCCAGGAGCGAGGCCGCCACCTCGGGCAGGCGCATGGAGAGGTTCAGGTTGAGCACCGCCCGGTTGGTCAGGGCGGATTCCCGGTAGAGCTCCAGGGTCTCCTCGCCCAGGGCGCGGCGGGTGGCCTCGCGGGCCATGGCCTCGGCCAGGGAGCGGGACAGGCACCGGCCCAGGGCCGGGTCGCCCCCGGCCAGGAGCAGGCCCAGGACCAGGCCGTTGAGCTCCAGGGCAAAGGCGCTCGCGCCCGGGGTGTAGGGGTCGAGCCCCTCAGGTACGGGGCCGTGGCTGGCCAGCAGCGCGCCGGCGGTGTCCTGGATGGTGAGAAAGAATCCCGCCGGGGCCTGGTCCAAGGCCTCCTGGAGAAAGACCCGCAGGAACGCGGGCTTGAGCAGCTTGCCGAGGGCGTACGCGGAGGACACGGAAGCCTCCCCGGAGGGATCAGTCCACCACGCGGAGCAGTTCCCGGGCCAGTTCCACCAGCTCATCGGGGTCGAAGGGCTTGGTCATGTAGTCGTAGGCCCCCAGCTCCAGGCCCTTCTTGCGGTCCACTTCCTGGCCCTTGGCCGTGAGCAGCACGATCATGGTGTCCTTGAGCTCAGGGTCCTTCTTCACCGTGCGGCAGACCTCGTAGCCGTTGACCTTGGGCATCATGATGTCCAGAAACACCACCTGGGGCCGGTGCTGGCGGATCATCTCCAGGCCTTCTTCGCCGTCGCCCGCGGAGAGCACCTCCACGTTGTGCTCGTCTTCCAGTTCTTCCAGCGCCTGTTCCAGCAGCGTGCGGATGTGGACCTCATCCTCCACGATCAGGATCTTCTGGCTCATCTATGTCCCCCCGGTTGCTACGGCGTGTGTGCGGCGTCGCGGCGCGAAGTCCGGCGGCGCCAGAGAAGGGTTATATCCGCTTCATGCCGCGCAGGCAATCTCCTTGTCCCAAACCCGGCGGGAGCGTCCCGGATTGCGGCCCGGCGGGCCCCAAACACCCGGTGATGATCCGCAGGGGGGGCGGGAAAAGCGGATTCTCTGCTGTGGCGGTATCCCGTCTCTATGTTACGGATATAAGAGGGGGGTGTGGAACCCGCAGAATTCGCGGGGAATTATTCCCCCGTCAAAAGGTAGGAAAAAATCCGGAGCGTTAATGTATGAATTTGCACTGTGCATTGATTTGCGTTAGAGAAGCATTCTAGACGCAAATGGTATTCAATTTTAAAACATTGAAATTGCATCCGGCGGGGGTTTTTGGTATCCCGTCCGCATTCATGCGGAAACACTTGCCCCAGAGCGGCAAAGGAGGGAACACGTGGACATCACATCCTGGGATTGGAGCACGCCGGTAAAACGCGTGGTCCAGGCCGACGCCTGTGACGGCGAGGCTGCCTGGCTCGAAGAGCCGCAGGTCAGCCCGGACGGGGAGCGCCTGGCCCGGGTGGCCTTCCTGGACGGCGAGTACGGCCTGTGCGTCAACGGCGCCCTGGGCGAGGGGACCTACTCCCGCATCTGGTATCCGCGCTTTGCGCCGGATGGCCGGATCACCGCCCTGGCCAACGCCGACGGCGAATGGACCATGCTCGTGGACGGTGAGGCCTGGGATACCTATGGGGCCATCTGGAACACCCTGTTCTCCGGCGACGGGTCGCACATCGCCGCGGCGGTGCAGATGGACGGCACCTACGGCATGGCCGTGGACAACGCCCCCTGGGAGACCCTGTACGAGAACGCCAACCATTTCACCTTGAGCCAGGACGGGGCGCACACCGCGGCGGCGGTGCAGATCGAGCCCCTGGGCCAGGCCGACGTGGCCAAGTTCCAGGGCGGGGTGTTCGGGGTGGCCAAGGACGGCGAGACCTGGAACGAGCGCTACATGGGCGTCTACAAGATGGCCATGTCCCCGGACGGCGCCCAGCTGGCCGCCGAGGTCCGGCTGAATCTCTACGAATACACCATCGCGGAGAACGGCAAGGCCTGGTCCAAGACCTTCCCCTGCGTGTGGGGACCAGCCATCTCCCCGGCCGACGGCAAGGCCGTGGCCCCGGTGCGCATCGCCGGCAAGTGGACCCTGGCCGCCGACGGCAAGCCCATCTGGAAGGCCGCCTTCACCCAGTGTTGGCACCAGTTCTTCAGCGCCAACGGCAGGAAGCTGGGCGCCATCGTGAGCCCGGCCTTCGGCCGCTGGACCCTGGCCATCGACGGCAATGCCTGGCGCACCACCTTCGGCGACGTGGTGGAGGACGCCTGCTTCAGCCCGGACGGCTCCCGCGCCGCCTGCCTGGGCAAGGAAGACGGGATATATGCCGTGGTGGTGGACGACGTTGCCTGGCCCGGCCGCTACGCCATGGCCTGGAAGCCGGTCTTCAGCCCGGACGGCAAGCACGTGGCCGCCAAGGTGGAGAAGGGCGGCACGTACACCGTGGCCGTGGACGGCCGGGAGTTCGGCTCGGGCTTCACCGCGGCCTTCACCCCGGTGTTCAGCCCGTGCTCGACCAAGGTGCTCATCACCGTCATCGAGGACGGCTGGCTGGTGCGGCGGGTCGTGCCGGTGTCCAGCTTCAAGGCATAGGGGGGAAGCCATGGAAGTTCTGTACAATCTGGCCCGCGGTCCCCTGGTCTGGGTGGCCCTGGCGCTGTTCGTCGTCGGTTCGCTCTACAAGTTCTCCCAGATGGCCCTGCTGGCCAAGCAGAAAGACGGCCTGGTTTACGAGTACTGGAGCTGGACGCACGCCCTCAAGTCCGCCTTCTTCTGGTGGATACTGCCCCTGGGCAGCTTCAACGCCCGCCTGAACCCCATCATGGCCATCGTGACCTGGGTGTTCCACGTCAGCCTGCTGCTCTCCCCCGTCTTCCTGCTGGCCCACGTGGTCATGTTCGAGACCGCGTGGAACGTGGGGCTGTGGCCCACCCTGCCCGACAACGTGGCCGACATCATGGCCTTCGCGGTGCTGGCGGGCTGCGCGTTCTTCCTGCTGCGGCGCCTGGTGCTGCCCCAGGTGAAGTTCGTGACCGGCGGCAGCGACTTCTTCATCCTGGCGGTGGTGTGCCTGCCCTTCGCGACCGGCGTGCTGTCCTACCACCAGGTGGGCGACTACAAGACCCTGGTCACCCTGCACATGCTGGCCGGCGAACTCATGCTCGCCCTGTTGCCCTTCACCCGCCTGGCCCACGCCATCTACGCCCTGTTCGTGCGCGGCTACACCGCCTCGGAGTTCGGGGCCGTGCGCCAGATCAAGGACTGGTAAAGGAGTCCGCCATGAGCGAAGTTGAAACCCCCACCACCGATACCCGCTCCTGGGTGGACAAGGTCCAGGCCACGTACAAAGAGGACGTGGCCGCCGGGAAGTACGACTTCTCCGGCATCGAGGATCCCAACCTGGACCGCGCCGAGAAGGCCCTGACCGAGGACCAGATCCAGAAGACCATCAAGAAGGTCCTGGCCACCGAAGGCGGGGCCCGGCTCAAGGCCTACGTCGAGACCTGCGTGCACTGCGGCCTGTGTTCCGAGGCCTGCCACCACTACATGTCCAACGGCAAGGACCCCAAGTACTCGCCGGTGGGCAAGGTCAAGCGGTCCATCTGGAAGATCCTGGAGCGCGACGGCCGGCTCACCCCGGCCGAGGCCCGGGAATTGCGGCTCATCGCCGGCACCGAGTGCAACATCTGCCGGCGCTGCCTGCAGTACTGCCCCTTCGGCATCGACATCGGCTACATGATGAGCCTGGTGCGCCGCATCTGCCACATGCTCAACATGACCCCGCTCTACATACAGGACACCTGCCACTCCCACTCCGCCACCATGAACCAGATGTGGGTCAAGGACGACGAGTGGATCGACTCCCTGCAGTGGCAGGAAGACGAGGCCCGCGACGAGTTCTCCAAGATTCGGTTGCCCGTGGGCAAGGAAGGGGCCGACATCTACTACTCGGTCATCGGGCCCGAGCCCAAGTTCCGGACCCAGCTCATCTACCAGGCCGCGTCCATCTTCCACAACGCGGGCGTGGACTTCACCTTCCCGGCCGAGCCCGGCTGGGACAACTCGGACATGTGCATGTTCACCGGCGACTTCGAGATGATGGGCCGG
>JAEXTU010000343.1 GCA_023453335.1 Pseudomonadota bacterium
CTCCCGGGCCAGGAGGGCCCGCGGCCGGTTGGGGCTGGCGAAGAGCTGCCAGGTCCAGAACTCCTCGCTCCAGGCGTAGTCGTACAGCGCGGCGATGAGGGCCTGCACGGCCCGGATGTCGCCGGGCCGGCAGGGGCGGAACTCCAGCTCCGCCAGGCCGGGTCGCGCCGTATCCGCCATGCTAGCCCTCTGTCCAGTAGTTCTTCTTGTGCAGGTATTCGTCGCGGTGCTCCTGGAACCAGGCCCAGGTCTCCTGCAGCCCCTGCGCCAGGGACGTGGAAGGGACGTAGCCGATCTGCTCCCGGGCGCGGGAGACGTCCATGACCCGCATCGGGTAGCCGGCCGGCTTGCTGGGGTCGAACTCGTAGCGGAACCGGAGGAATCCGGCCAGGGTCTCCACCAGTTCGCGCACCGAGACGCCGCAGCCGCTGCCCAGGTTCACGTAGCCGCCCCGGGTGCCGTGGTGCAGGGCCAGGATGCAGCCCTCGGCCACGTCCCGGCTGTAAGCGAAGTCGCGCACCGCGGACCCGTCGCCCCAGACCTTTACCGGGTCCTCTCCGGCCGCGATGCGGCCCATGAGCGAGGGCACCACCATGGCGTTGGCCGGGTCGAAGTTGTCCCCAGGCCCGTAGACGTTGCAGGGCCGCACCACGGCGAAGTTCTCCATGCCGTGCTGGATCTTGTAGGTCTGGATCTGGTACTCGGCCATGCGCTTGGCCCATCCGCCGTAGAAGTCCATGGGCGGGCCGTCGTCGCCCACGCCCTCCCGGAACACGTCCGCGCTGGCGTAGGCCCCGATGGAGCTGGTGAACAGCAGCCGCCCCACCCGGTTGCGGCGGGAGGCCTCCAGCATGTTGGTGTTGAACATGAGGGCCGGCACGAAGTGGCTGGCCGGCCGCTCCACGGTCATGGTCACCGAGCCCTTGATTCCGGCCAGGTGGAACACGTCGTCCACGCCCCGGGTGAGGTCCAGGCAGGTGGCCAGTTCGGTGAGGTCGGCCTTGAGGTGCTTGGCCCGCGGGTCCACCACCACCTCGTCCAGGGATACGATGGTCACGTCGGCCCCGGCGTCGCAGAGCAGGCGCGCCACCTGGCGGCCGATGAGACCGGTGCCGCCGGTGACCAGGACCCCCCGGCCGGCGAAACTGCGCAGGATGTCGTCGCGGATCATGAACACTCCTTTGTTGGCCGCGGGTCCGTGGCGGACACCGCGGGCCGGGCCTCCAGCAGGCGTTGGATGCGGGCGGTGGACAGGTCCCCGCCCTCGCAGTTGACGATGATGCCCGCCGCGTCCATGGCCTCCTGCACCCGGGCCAGGCGGCGGGCCATGGCCTCGGGCGCGAGGCGGCCGGGCAGGGCCGCGGCCGGCGCGCCCGGGGTGGGCATGAAGGCGCTGGCCAGGACGTAGCGGGGCCTGGCGCGGAGCACCAGGTCCAGGGTTTGCTCCAGGTCCGATTCGGTCTCCCCGGGGAAGCCCACGATGAGGTGGGTGTCGAAGTCCCGGAAGCCCAGCCCGTTGAGCAGGCCGAAGGCCCGCTCCACGTCCTGCCGACCGTAGCTGCGGTTCATGCGGGCCAGCACCGGGTCGGCCGCGGACTGGATGGGCAGGTTGAGGTGGGCCACCTTCCCCTCCCGGATGAGGGCCGCGAACTCCCCGGCGAAGTCCAGGAAGTTGCGCAGGTGGAAGTTGTTGTAGGCCAGCCGCAGCCCGGGCATTGCGGCGTGCAGGGTGCGGGCCAGGGCCGGCAGGTCCAGGCCCAGGTCCGAGCCGTACTGGCCGAGGCTGTCGGCCACCAGGATGGCCTCGCGCACCCCGCTGCGCTCCGCCTCGGCGCACAGGCTACGGGCCAGGGCCTCAGGAGGCACGCTGCGGTAGGCGGGGAAGGCCAGGCGTTCGGAGCAGTAGGTGCATGCGAAGTTGCAGCCTTCGGACACCACCAGCTTGATGTACTGGTCCTGGAAGGTGGCATCCTGCCCGGTCTCCCGGCGGTAGGCGCGGGCGTCGCGGCAGATGCGCTCCTGCACGTACACCGGCCGGAACGCGGCCAGGGGGCTGGCCGCGGCGAAGATGCGGTCGAAGGCCGCCTCGTCCTCCTTCCATCCCGCCACCACCAGCCGCTCGCCAGCCGCGGGTAGCAGGTCCGGGGCGATGGAGGGCAGGCAGCCGCCCACCACCACCCGCCGGGCCGGGCTGTCCAACAGGGAGCGGACGCAGGCCAGGGAGGCGTCGCGGTGGTCGGCCCGGAAAGCGCAGGTCCACAGGAGCACCGCGTCGGCCGCCCCCGCGTCGTCCACCAGTTCGTGCCCCTGGGCCAGGAGGTAGTCCCGGTACTGGAGCAGCTTGGCGTTGCGCGTGGTGCAAGCGTTCAGGGCCTTGAAGTGGATGCGCACGGGGGGTGCCTTCCCGGGTCTCTAGCGGGAGGTCGCGGCGTTGGCCCGGTACCAGGCGATGGTGCGGGCCAGGGCCTCGCGCAGCGGGGTCTTGGCCCGGAACCCGAGCAGCCGCTCGGCCTTGGCCGTGTCGAAGAGCCGGATGGGGATCATGGAGGGCTTGTCCGGGTCGTATTCCACCCGGGCGTCGGTCCAGCCCTCCAGCTCCAGGAGCATGCCCAGGATCTCCTTCACGGTGTAGCCCCGGCCGGTGGCGATGTTGACCGGGTCGTAGGCGTCGAGCTTCTCCGCCGCCAGGAGAAGGCCGTCGATGAAGTCGTCCGCGAAGATGAAGTCGCGCACGTCCTCGCCCGTGCCCCAGACCCTGATGGGATCCTGGCGGTCCACCACCTTGCGGATGGTGGCGGCCATGACGTGGGAGGTGGCCGGGTCGAACTTGTCGTGGGGGCCGAAGATGTTGGCCGGCCGCACCGTCACCACGGGCATGGTGCGGCGCAGCCTGTGCGAATAGAGGTTGCAAAGAATCTCCCCGAACCGCTTCATCCACGCCGCGCCGTAGTACACGTCAAAGGGCTCGCCCGAGAGCATGGTGTCCTCCTGGGCCGGGGTCTGCCCGGTGGGGGGGTACACCACGCTGCTGCTCAGGTACACGGTCTTGCGCACCCCGGCTGCGTAGGCGGCCTCCAGGAGCAGGGCGTTCATGACCACGTTGGGGGTCACATGCACCAGGGGCGTGGACGCGATGGCCGCAGCGCCCGAGGTGCTGGCCGCGCACATGAACATGAATTCCATGTCCGCGGCCGCCTTGGCGCAGTCCTCGGCCAGGGTCAGGTCGCAGCGCAGGTACTCCACCCGGTCGTCCTTGATCACCGCGTCCCGCTTGAACAGGGTGGCCCTGACCTGGGCTCCGGCGTCCAGCAGTCGCTGCACCAGGTTCGCGCCCACCAGGCCGGCGCCGCCGGCCACCAGTACCTTGCGTCCAGAGAAGAAGCTGCCGATGGGGTCCATGTTGGCTACCTATCGTAGTCGGAGAAGATGTCCGCGTTGTGGTTGATGAAGGCGTCCAGCCGGCTCTTGATGCGCAGGCCGAACATGACCCAGGCCGCGTCCACGGGCACCCGGAAGTCTCGGCGCCGCACCCGCCACCGGGCCAGGGCCTGGAGCAACCGGTTGCCGAAGAGCAGGTCGAAAACCCGGGCCGCGACCCGACCCAGGGCGGTGCAGGCTTCGGTCCGGGGCGGCTGCGCTTCGGAGAGCGGGTAGAAGTAGAACACGAAGTGCTTGACCCGGCGGCGCAGGGACGTGGACACCCAGGGGGCCTTGAAGCGTCGCAGGGTGTGGTCGGCCCAGCCCTCCAGGCTGGCGGGCTCCTGAAACCCGTGCTCCTTGGACCGCTCGTAGAGCGGGGTCGAGGGGTAGGGCGTGTAGTAGAAGGTCCGGAAGTCGAAGTCGGGGTTCAGTTCCCGGCAGCGCAGGATCATGTCCAGGGTGCTGTCGAACTCGCTTTCGGGCACCCCGGGCAGGCCCACCATCGAGGAGACCGAAGCACGGATGCCCGCCTGCCCCATGCGGCGCACGAACTGGTAGGTGTGCTCCACGGTGGCCTTCTTGCCCACCAGCCGCATGACCTCCTCGGAACCCGACTCGGCCCCGATGTAGAGCTGGGAGCAGCCCGATTCCCGGATCAGGGCCAGGTCCTCGTCGGAGTAATGCTCGAGCAGGAGGTTCGCGCTGACCCCGGCGTCCCAGGCCAGGCGGTAGGGGCGCTGGAGCAGGGTGTTGCAGAACTCCCGGACTCGCGACGGGGACACGAAGAAGTTGTCGTCGTCGATGGTCAGCCCGTTGATGGCGTGGTTCTCCACCATCCAGTCGATCTCGTCCAGGATGATGTCCATGTCGCGGAACTGGACCTTGCGCTTGTACACGCTGGCCACTGCGCAGAATCCGCAGTGGTAGGGGCAGCCCAGGCTGGTCAGGATGCCGAGGGTGCGTTCGGAGCGGTCGGCATACGCCTTGCGGAACACGTAGCGGCCGACGTCCACCGCGGCGAGGGGCATGCGCAGGCGCTCCATGGAGGGGTGGCTGGTGCGGCTGGGGGTGTGCACCACCTGGCCGTCTCGCAGGAAGGTGATGCCCTGTACCGCATCCAGGTCGCCCCCGGAGGCCAGGGTGTCGGCCAGCTCGCGCAGGACCGCGTGCCCCTGGCCTCGGACCGCCACGTCCACCAGGGGGTGCTGGGCGGTCTGGGCGGGCATGCCCGAGGGATGCCAGCCGCCCCAGACAATGGGGGTGTCGGGCTGGACCCGGCGAAGGACCCGGGCCACGTTAAGGCCGTTGGCTACCTGGACTCCGGTGAAGGAACTGATGCCGAAGCAGACCATGTCCCGGGGCAGGGCGCGCACCGCTGCCTCCAGGTCCGGGGTGGTGCGCTCGTCGATGATGTGCACCTGGTAGGGGCTGTCCTGCAAGGCGGCGTGCAGGATCATGAGCGAGTACGGCAGGCGTCCGCTCATGGTCTGGCCTGGCCAGGGCCGCGGGAAGAAGAGGGCGATGGAGGGCATGGCTCGGGCTGGGGCCTATCCCTTGGGCAGGGTCTCCAGGTTGTAGGCCAGGTCCCCGCCCGAGGCCACCGAGGCGAACCGGCCCAGGCACATGGCCACCATCTCGTCGAAACTGGGCGAGCCCTCGGCCTCCTTGCGGTAGAGGCGGGGGATGCCGAAGAACTCGTGCCGGTTGGCGATCTCGAACTTGGCCGAGCAGCGGAACCCGATGCGTTGCAGCACTGCGTCGTACTCGACGTTGTGGGTGCCGGGCTTGAGTATGAAGCTGTCCCGGATGTAGAAGTGCCCGCCGGGCTTGAGCACCCGGGCGGCCTGGGACAGGACCCAGAGGATGCCGGCGTGGTTCAGCTCGTTGAGCACGAAGGTGGCGGTCACCAGGTCCACGCTGTGGTCGGGGAGCAGGCCGAAGTGCCAGGAAGGCACATGGCGGATGCGGTAGCTTTTGCGGGACAGCTGCCGGCGGATGGCTGCGTGCTCCATCTCGAAGCTCTCGCAGGCCACCACATCCAGATAGCTGCCTGGCCGGCGGGCCAGGTGGCGGAAGAACTGGCGCTGCACCGAATAGCTCATGGGATGGGCCTCCACCGCCAGGAACCGGGACTTGAACAGATCCAGGCTGTAGATGGCGGAACTGCCCAGGCCCGCGCCGAAGTCCAGGTGCACCAGGCCAGCGGGCATGTCCGGCCAGTGGGTGCGCAGGAAGCAGTAGTCCTGGGTCCGGGCCCGAGCCTGGCTCTCGATGTGGTTCTTCCACACCGCGTCCAGGGGGAGGAAGGGCAGGAAGTGCCGGAAGGCCCGGGTCAGGGCGGTGCGGCAGTGGGCCAGGACAGCGTCATGGTCGATCGTGCGGAAGGAGGCCGGGGTGTCCTTGAGCACGTAGTACATGGAATAGTAGAAGGCCAGGGCGTGCAGGTCCCGGAGCCTGAGGATGTTGGGCTTGCGCTCGTTTTCGGTCCACTCGAACGGCGACCCGATGCGGGTCGCCTTGTCCCCGAAAACCCAGCCCTGTTTCACCATGGCCCGTTCCAGCGAGCGGAGGATGTCGTCCATGCCGGTTTTCCCCTATGCGTGCGGCGCGGCGGCCAAGGATGCGAGCAGGCGGCGGGCCTGTTCGCGGATGCCCTGCACGTCCAGGCCCACCGAGGCCCGGATGTCCGGCAGGGTTCCGTAGGTGCAGCAGAATTCGTCCCGCAGGCCGTGCCGGTAGGTGCGCAGGCCCGGGACCTCGTGCACGGCCTCGTGCAGGCCGAAGGCGTCATGGACCACCAGGATGTGGGTGTGTGCGAACTGCGCCACCAACTCCCGGTCCATGGGTTTCAGCGTGTGGAAATAGAGCAGGTTCACGTCCAGGTCCGCGCAGGCCGGGAGCACGTTGGCCAGGATGGGGCCGGCGGTGGCCACCGTGACCCGTGATCCCTTGTCCGCCAGTATCACGCCCCGCCCCGGCTCCACGGGCAGTTCCTCGCAGTGGGGGTGGTCCGAGAGCCGAAAGTAGGCCGGGGAACCGCTGCGGCGCCGGGCCCGGAGCAGGGCGTCCAGCTCCCGCCGCGAGCCGGGCTGGTAGACCTCCAGCCCGGGCAGGAGCCGGAGAATGGCCAGGTCGGTGTAGGAATGGTGGGTGGCCCCGTCCCAGGCGTAGTCGAAGGTGGCCCCGCAGGATACCAGGGTTGCGGGGAAGCGGTTGTAGCACAGGTCGAGCTTGATTTGCTCGTAGGACCGCTCGGTGAGGAAGGGGGCGATGGTGTGGCAGTATGGCGCAAGGCCCACGGCCGCCAGCCCGGCCGCCGCAGACACGATGGTGTTCTCGTTGATGCCCAGGTTGTAGAAGCGATCCGGGTAGCGGTCCGAGAACTCCTTGAAGAGGTAGACGCTCACGTCGCCGAACAGGAGCACCAGTCCGGGGTCCTGGGACGCGAGTTCGAGGATGGTGTCCCTAAACTGCCGGCGCATTGAGTTCCTCCAGGAGCTGGGCCAGCTCGGCATCGTTGGGCGACCGCCGGTGCCAGGCGTAGTGGTTGCTGGCCAGAGTGGGGCAACCGAACCCCTTCACCGTGCGGGCCACCACGGCCTTGACCCGATCCGTCGGCGCCGCCAGGGCGCTGGATAGGGCGTCCAGGTCGTGCCCATCCACCTCGTGGACATGACACCCGAAGGCCGCGAGCTTCTCGGTCGGGTTGGATATCTGCAGGCCGCGGCCGTGGGAGCGGTTGTCGTCGTAAAGCACGGTCAGGTTGGCCAGGCGCAGGTCTGCGGCCGCGAGCAGCGCCTCCCAGACCGAGCCCTCGTTGGCCTCGCCGTCGCCCACCAGGGTGTAAACCCGGCTCGCGGCCCCCTGGATGCGCAAGCCCAGGGCCATGCCTACGGCCAGGGCGATGCCGTGGCCCAGGGAGCCGGTGGAGGCCTCCACCCCCGGGACCTTGTGCCGGTCGGCGTGGCAGCCGAAAGTGGAGCAGTACCCTCCGAACCTCTCCACCTCATCCACCGGGAAGTACCCCTGGCGGGCCAGCACGCAGTAGTGGGCCAGGGCGGCATGCCCCTTGCTCAGCACGAACCGGTCGCGGTCGTCCCGGCCGGGGGCGGCGGGGTCGTGGCGCATGGCCGCGTAAACGGCCAGCAGGGACTCCACCACCGAGAAGCAGGACGGGATGTGGCCGTGCCCGCTGCGGTGGGACACGCGCAGGATGTTCTCGCGAACGAGGCGGGCGGCGGGGTTCATTCCACCACCGCGTAGCAGACCCGGGCGGTCATGGGCATGCGCTGGATTCGCAGGTTGCGCACTCCCAGGACCTCCATGACCGCCACGGTCTCGCCGGGGAAGATGTCGTCGGCCAGCTCGTCGAAGACCAGCACGCTGCCCTTGAACAGGCGAGGGGCCACGGCCTCGAGCGCGGCCTTGGTGGGCTCGTAGATGTCGAAATCGAACACCGCCATGGACACCAGGGCCTCGGGGTGGTCGGCGAAGTACTGGGGAACCGTCAGGCGGGCGTCGCCTTTGACGATCTCGTATTTCCTGAGGTGCGGGATGGGGTTCAGGGCATCGTGCAGGCCGATGATCTCCGCGAGCACGTCCTCGTATCCCTTGCTCACCGAGAAGGAGCCGTCCTTGCACTTGCATCGGTCCCCGTCCTGGCCGGACAGGCCGCAGAATCCGTCGAAGGTATCGAAGCCCACGATGCGGCGGTGGCGGTTGAAGGGCTCGAAGATGCCGCGCAGGGCCGAGAGCAGGGCCATGTTCTGCCCCCAGCGCACCCCGAACTCGCAGATGATCCCGTGGGTGCCGGCCACCAGCTTGTAGATCTCGTAGAAGAAGAGCAGGCGCGAGAGGTTCTTGGAGGTGAGGAACAGGCCCAGGTTGGCCAGAAGTTCGTCCGGGGGCAGGGGTGTGGAGCCCAGGAGGGACGTGAGCCGGGCCAGGGTCTCCTTCTCGTCAGAGCCGGACAGGATGATGGCGTCATGCTTGGCGGTTTTCATGGCGTGCCTCTGTTTACTTATCGAATGAATGGTCCGATGTCTTTAGGGAAGAAGCGGCCCAAAAGAAAGCGTCCGAGGATGGCCAGGGG
>JAEXTU010000074.1 GCA_023453335.1 Pseudomonadota bacterium
AATTTGGGGGCGGGGGGGGGACCCCCCGTCCTAAGCCGGATTCAGGAGCAGCTTGAACTCGTAGATGTCGTCGGCGGTGTTGCGCTTGACCTTGAAGCCCACGGCCTCGGCCAGGCCGGCCATGGCCGCGTTCTCCAGCATGGCCTCGCCCAGCAGGTACTTGGTGCCGCGGCTCTTCACGTAGCGGATCATCTTCTGCATGAGCAGCTTGCCCAGACCCAAGCCCTTCAAATCCGAGCGGATGATGATGGCGAACTCCGCGGCGGTGTTGTCCGGCCTGGTCATGGCCCGCACCACGCCCAGGGTCTCGTTCTTGCCGCTGACCGGGTCCTGGGAGGTGGCGATGAAGGCCATCTCCCGGTCGTAGTCGATCTGGGTGAGGCGCACCATCTCCGAGCGGGGCAGCTCCCGCACCATGCCGAAGAACCGGAAGCGCATGTCCTCCAGGGAGAGCCGGGAGATGAACTCCCAGTGGGCGGGCTCGTCCTCGGGCCGGATGGGGCGCAGGCAGGCCTTGCGGCCGTTCTTGAGCACCACGCACTCCTCCAGCTCCTGGGGGTAGGGCCGGATGGCCAGGCGTTGCGCCCCGCTGCCGGTGTACTCCGCCACCTCGATGTCCGCGTCCAGGGCCACCAGGCCGGTGTGGTCCGCGAAGAGCGGGTTGATTTCCAGGCGCTTGATGCCCGGCACGTCGATGATGAGCTGGGAGACCTTGACCAGGGTGAGGCACAGGGCGCTTAAGTCCGCGGCGGCCACCCCGCCGTCGGCCCCGGCCATCTTGGCAAAGACCTGGGTGCGGGAGACGAGCTCCTTGGCCAGGCTCATGCTGAGCGGGGGCAGGGTCACCGCGGTGTCCACCTCGGCGCCGCTGCGCGGGCTGGCCTGGCCGAAGCGGATGTAGGGGCCGAACACCGGGTCGGTGTCGGTGCGGATGAAGAGTTCGAAGGCCCCGGGCCGCCGGGACATCTTCTGCACCACGAACCCGGCGATGTGGGCCCCGGGGTGGAACTCGTCCACCCGGCCCAGCACCGCCTCGGCGGCCTCGTGCACCGCGTCCCCGGAGTCCAGGTCCAGGACCACGCCGCCGGCCTGGGTCTTGCGCACGATGTCCGGGGAGAGGATCTTGATGGCCACCGGGAAGCCCAGGCTGGCGGCCTGGGCCACCGCGCCCTTGGTGGTGGCGGCCACCCGGGTCTCGGCCGCGGGGATCTGGTAGGCGGTGAGGATGTCCATGGCCTCGGGCACGGACAGGCTGCGCCGGCTGCCGGCCAGCACGTTGTCCACGATGAGCCGGGCGGTGGTGGTGTCCGGCGCGAACTCCGAGGGCAGGGAGGCCGGGGTCTCCATGAGCATGTCCTGGTTGCGGCGGTAGCGCACCAGGTGCATGAAGGACCGCACCGCCTTGTCCGCGGTCCAGTAGGTGGGCACGTCCTCCTGGCCGAAGAGCTGGCGGGCGGGCTCGGCGGTGTTGCCGCCCAGCCAGCTCACGAACACGTTGCGCTTGGCCTTCTTGGCCACCCCCACCACCGCCTTGGCCGCCTCCAGGTTGTCCACCATGGCCGAGGGCGCGTGCATGACCAGGAGCGCGTCCACGTTGTCGTCCTTGAGCAACAGGCGCATGGCCTCGGCATAGCGGTCGGGCGGGGCGTCGGCGGGCAGGCACACCGGGTTGTCGGTGGGCAGCTCCTCAATGAGCCCGGCCAGGGCGTGGCGGGTGGGCTCGGTGAGCCGCGACGGGGTGCCGCCCTCCTGCACCAGGAAGTCGGTGGCCAGAAGCCCGGGGCCGGCCCCGTTGGTCAGGATGCACAGCCGCTCCCCGCGCAGGGGCCGGGTGCGGGCGATGGTCTGCACCGAGTCGAACATGGAGTCGATGTCGAAGACCCGCAGCATGCCGGCGCGGCGGAAGGCGGCGTCGTACACCGCATCCAGGCCCAGGGCGTGGCCCGGGGGCAGGCGGATGCCGCGGGCCCCCTCGGGGGTGGCCCCGGCCTTGATGACCATGATGGGCTTGTTGCGCGCCGTGGCCCGCGCCGCGGACATGAAGGTGCGGGCGTCCTTGATGGACTCCACGTAGAGCAGGATGGCCCGGGTGCCCGGGTCCGTGGACAAGAGGTCCAGGAGCGCGCCGAAGTTCACGTCCAGCTGGTCGCCCAGGGAGATGAAGTGGGAGAACCCGACGCTGCGCGAGTTGGCCCAGTCCAGCACCGCGGTGAACAGGGCGTCGGACTGGGTGATGAAGGCGATCTTGCCCGGGGCGGCGTCGGTGTGGGCCAGGCTGGCGTTGATGCCGATGGAGGGGGTGATGAACCCCAGGCTGCCTGGGCCCATGAGTCGCATGAAATGCTCGCGCGCCGCGGACAGGGAGGCTTCCTTGAGCATGATCTGCACGTCGGCGGGCAGGTGCTCGATGCCCCGGCTCATGATCACCGCGCCGGACACGCCGCGCCGGCCCAGGTCCAGCACGTAGTCCGGGATGGTCTCCGGCTCGGAGCAGATCACCGCTAGGTCCGGGGTGAGCGGCAGGGTGTCGATGGAGCGGTAGACCGGCAGGTCGAAGACCTCGTCCAGGGTGTCGTGCACCGGGATGATGGGGCCGATGAACTTGGAGCCGAGCAGGTTCCTGAGCAGGACCGCGGCCGGGTGCCCGGGCTCCTCCGTGGCCCCGATCACGGCCACGGAATTGGGCTTGAGCATGGTCTGCAGCGGGTTGGCGCTGGCTTCCCGGGGGGTGGTCATGGTGGTGGCGGCTCGCGTTCCTGTTGCGGGGTACCCGACTTCTGACCGAAATACGGCAACCTGACAAGGCCCGGAAAAGCAAGCGGGCGCGGGGAACCTGGGTCCCCCGCGCCCGCGGTCAACGCAGAATCGTCACAGGCTAGGCAGC
This sequence comes from Pseudomonadota bacterium, assembly GCA_023453335.1. Taxonomy (GTDB): domain Bacteria; phylum Desulfobacterota; class Desulfovibrionia; order Desulfovibrionales; family Desulfovibrionaceae; genus UBA6814. The sequence goes on from JAEXTU010000074.1 coordinate 2,885, forward strand.
CCGGACCTCGCGGCGGCGGTCGTTGCCGCGCCGGTTGTCGCGGTTGTCGCGGGGTCCGTTGCCGTTGCCGCGGCCGTTGCCGCCGCCGGCACGGGTCTCGCGTCCGTCACGCCCGTCCCGGCTGTCGCGGCCGCCGCGGGGTCCGTTGCCGCGCCCGCCGTTGCCGCCGGGCCGGCCGAAGCGGCCGCGCTGATCCGGGCGGTCGAAGTCCGCGGCGGGCTGGGCCTTGGC
>JAEXTU010000350.1 GCA_023453335.1 Pseudomonadota bacterium
ATCGGCCTGGCCCGCTGCATCGCCATGGTCATCGTGTGGAACGACCTGGCCCAGGGCGACTGCGAGTACTGCGCCGGCCTGGTGGCCTTCAACTCCATCTTCCAGGTGCTCTTCTTCTCGCTCTACGCCTGGGTGTTCATCACCGTGCTGCCCGGCTGGTTCGGCCTGGCCGGGGCGGTGGTGGACATCTCCATGGGCCAGATCGCCCAGAGCGTGTTCATCTACCTGGGCATCCCCTTCCTGGCCGGCATGTTCTCGCGCCTGGTCGGGCTCAGGGTGAAGGGCAAGGAGTGGTACGAGGCGAAGTTCGTGCCCGCGGTGAGCCCGCTGACCCTGGTGTTTTTGCTCTTCACCATCCTGGTCATGTTCTCCCTCAAGGGCGAGGTCATCGTGGCCCTGCCGCTCGACGTGCTGCGCATCGCCGCGCCCCTGTGCGTGTACTTCCTGGTCATGTTCCTGGTGTCCTTCTGGCTCTCGCACAAGGCCGGGGCCAGCTACGAGCAGTCGGCCACCCTCTCCTTCACCGCGGCGTCCAACAACTTCGAGCTGGCCATCGCGGTGGCCATCGCGGTGTTCGGCATCGAGTCCGGCCAGGCCTTTGCCGCGGTCATCGGCCCCCTGGTGGAGGTGCCGGTGCTCATCGCCCTGGTGAACGTGGCCCTGTACTTCCGCCGCCGCTACTTCCCCCACGCGGTGCAGACCCCGGGCGGGGTTTGCCATATGGCGTGCAAGCCGTGAACTCGTCAAAAATCATGCATGATTTTTGCGGGTAGAGCCGCCTGGCCGGTGGGCAGGCAGCGGAAGGACAGGCCGGGGCAGGCCCTGAGCGGCTGCGTCCTGCCGCGCGCCGGGTTTGGGCTAGCCCCGCTTGAGGTCGTCCACTAGGGCCTGGAGCTCCTGGGCCATGCGCGCCAGCTCGGTCACGGCCTGGGCCGACTGGGCCATGCCCTCGGCGGTCTCGGCGGCGATGCGGTTGACCTCCTCGGTGCCCCGGGAGATTTCCTCGCCGGCCGCGGACTGCTCCTCGGACGCGGTGGCGATGGCCCGCACCTTGTCCGCGGTGGACTCCACCCGGGTGACGATGCTCTCCAGGGACTTGCCGGCTTCGCCGGCCAGGGCGGTGCTCTTGCCCACGGCCTCGGCGGCCTGGTCCATGGCCGCGATGTTGGTGCGGGTGCTGTTCTGGATGCCGGTCACCGCGTCGCCCACCTCCTTGGTGGCGGTCATGGTCTTCTCGGCCAGCTTGCGCACCTCGTCGGCCACCACGGCGAAGCCGCGGCCGGCGTCGCCGGCCCGGGCCGCCGCGATGGCCGCGTTGAGGGCCAGCAGGTTGGTCTGGTCCGCGATGTCGGTGATCACATTCATGATCTGGCCGATGCCCTTGGCCTGCTCGCCCAGGCCGGACAGGCTCTCCTTCATGCGCGCGGTCTGCTGCTGGACCTCGGTGATGGCCCGCACCACCTGCTCCACTACGCCGGCCCCGTGCTTGGCGTCCTCCCGGGCCTGGTCCGCATTCTGGGCCGCGTCCCCGGCGTTGCGGGCTACGTCCAGGATGGCGGTGTTCATCTGCTCCACGGCGTGGGCGGCCTCGGACGTGCGCTCGCGCTGCATGTCCGCGCCCTTGCTGGACTGCTCGATCTGGGCCGCAAGCTCCTCGGAGGACGAAGTGACCCGCTCCACGATGGTCTCGATGCGCCGGGCCGCGTCGAGGATGCCTTCGCGCCGGGACGCGTCGGCGCGCCGACCGGCCTCTTCGGCCTCGCGGGTGGCGGTCTGGGCCTGGCGGCTCTGCTCCTCGGCCTCGCAGGTCTTGGCCTCGGCCTGGCCGATCATTTCCTTGAGCTTGGTCACCATGCTGCGCAGGGCGTCGGCCAGGGTGCCGATCTCGTCGTTGCGCTGCACGTCCAGGGACTGGTCCAGCTTGCCCGCGGCCACCTGCGCGGCAAAACCGGTGGCGATGACGATGGGCTTGGCCAGGGATCGCGAAAAGACATAAGCCACCGCGATCATGATCAGGGCGATGACCCCGGTGGCCACCAGGATGGACGTGACCACCCGGGCCTGGGACTCCTCGATGAGCGAGCGGTCCCGGCCTATGAAGAACATGCCGGTGATCTTGCCCTCGGGGTCGCGGATGGGCCAGTAGGCGGTCTCGTAGGACTTGCCCAGGATGACGTTGGTCTGGGCGAAGACACCGCCCTTCTGGAGCACGGTCTCGATGACCTTGGGGTTGTCCATCTTGGTACCCACGGCCCGCTTGCCTTCCTTCAGGATGGTCGTGGCGATGCGGGTGTCATTCTCGAAGACCGTGGCTTCCAGGCCGGTGGTCTTCTTGATGTCGTCCACGAACTCCATTTCCGACAGGGCGATGCCCAGGGTCACCGCGCCGACCACCTTGTCCCCGGCCAGGACCGGGACGCCGGCGCGCAAGGAGAACTTGACCACGGTGCCGGGTTCGATGCCCACGTTGGGCTCACCCTTGAGGGCCTTCTGCACGTTGTGCTGCGTGAGCACGCTGTCGCCGGCCTTGTCCGAATGGGAGCGGGCCACCACCTTGCCCTGGCTGTCGCTCACGGTGATGAAGGTGGCCGAGGTGTCCTTCATGGCCTTGACGATGATGGGCTTGAGCGCGGTCCCGTCCCCGGCGGCCACGGCCTGGACCAGGGCCGAGTTGGCGGCCAGCATCATTCCCTGTTCCAGGAAATTCTGCCTCTGGTCCTGGATGCTGCCGTCCACCAGCCGTTGCATGGTCTGGATGTTGGCGCGGGCCTCGTCGTTATACCCTGCGGTCACGAAATAGTAGGCCGTGGTGAAGACGCCGGCGCTGGTGACCACCACGGTGGCCGCCACCATGCCGATGAGTTTGGCGAACAGCGAGAGGCGCATGGCGTCCTCCATGGACTGCGGCGGAGGGAGGGGCGGCCGCGTTTGGGTGGGCAACAGGTGAAGTTTGTCAGAAATGTTACGAAATAGCCGCGGTGTTGTCCAGGGATGGCGGGGCGGTCGAGAGGGCCCGCCGCCCCCAGTCCGCCTGGCCCAGGGAGATGCAGGCGTCGCCCGGGGGGAGGGCGGTGTGGACAAGCACGGTGAGGCCGCGGCTGCGCAGGGCCGCGGGGAGCTGCTCGGACAGGGTGAGGTTCAGGAGGCAGCCGCCGGACAGGCCCACGGTCTGGATTCCCAATTTTTCCGCGAAGTGCGCGGCCGCCGCGGCCAGGCCCGTGATGAGGCCGGCGTGGAAGCGGCGGGCCATGGTCCCGGTGGGGACCTCGGCCTGCCAGTCCGCGTGCAGCGCCCGGAAGGTCTCCCGGGTGTCCAGGAGCGCGGGGGCGCGGTCCGCGAGCAGGGGCAGATGGTAGGCTAGGGGCGCGGGCTCAGGGGGCACTGAATGCTGGCTGTGCTCCAGTCGGATGGCCGCCTGGGCCTCGTACTCCGCGGTGAGGCCGGCCCCGGCCAGGGCCGCGGTTGCATCGAAGAGCCGACCCAGGCTGGTGGAGGCCGGGGAGTTCAGGTTCCTGTCCAGCATCTGGCCCACCAGGCGCGAGGCCGGGCCGAACCCGGCCAGCCAGGGCCAGGGCGTGTCGCCCGGCTCCCGGATGCCCAGCTCCCAGAGCATGGCCTGGGCGATGCGCCAGGGCTCTTTTATTGCCGCCTCGCCCCCGGGCAGGCGCAGGGGCGCGAGATGGGCCAGGCGCTCCCAGCTCGGCCCGGCCGTGTCCGCCAGGAGCAGCTCCCCGCCCCACAGGGTCCCGTCCTCGCCGTATCCCGTGCCGTCCAGGGCCAGGACCAGGGCGCGGCCCGCAAACCCGTTTTCGGCCAGCACGGAAAAGGCGTGCGCCGCGTGGTGCTGTAGGGCCGTGGTCTTCATGCCCGTTTCGGCCTGCCCAGCGGCCCATCGCGTGGTCAGGTAGTTGGGGTGCAGGTCGTGCACCACCAGCGCCGGCTCCACCTGCAGGATGTCGCGCAGGTGAGCCTCCATCTCCGTGAAAAAGGCCAGGGTCTCCAGGTTCTCCATGTCCCCGATGTGCTGGGACACGAAGGCCTGGCCGCCCTTGGTCAGGCAGAGGGTATTTTTCAGCTCCGGCCCGGTGCCCAGCACGGTCGGGCCGTCGCCGGCCAGAAAGACCGGCCGCGGGGTGAACCCGCGCGCCCGGCGCAGGAGCTGGGTGTGCGCGGGTCCGTTCGCCTGGCGAACCACCCGGCACACCGAGTCGTCGGCGCGGATCAGGATGTCCCGGTCGTGGAACAGGAAGCAGTCGGCCAGGCGGGCCAGGCGGGCCAGGGCCTCGCGGTTGCCGATGGCGATGGGCTCCTCGGACAGGTTGCCCGAGGTCATGACCAGCGCCGGGAGCCGCCCCGGGGCCGCGGCCCGGTAGTCCTTAAGCAGCACGTGGTGCAGGGGCGCGTAGGGCAGCATGAGCCCCACCCAGGGCGTGTCCGGGGACACCGCCCGGGCCAGGGGCGCGCCGGGCCTGAGCCGGCAGAGCACGATGGGCCGCTCCTGGCCGGCGAGGAGTTCTTCCTCCTCGGCGGGGATCTCGGCCAGCAGCCGGGCGGTGTCCAGGTCCGGGACCATGAGGGCCAGGGGCTTGGCCTTGCGCTGCTTGCGGGAGCGCAGCTCGTCCACGGCCGCGTCGCTGGTCGCGTCGCAGGCCAGGTGGAACCCGCCCAGGCCCTTGGGAGCCAGGATGCGGCCGGCGGCCAGCTCGGCCGCGGCCAGGTGCAGGGCCTCCCGGCCCTCGGCCAGGCGGTTCCCCTCCCGGTCCGCCAGCCACAGCCGCGGCCCGCAGGCCGGGCAGGCGTTGGGCTGGGCGTGGAAGCGGCGGTCGAGCGGGTCGTGGTACTCGGCCGCGCACTGCGGACAGAGCGGGAAACAGGCCATGGACGTGGCCGGCCGGTCGTAGGGGATGGAGCGGGTGATGGTGTAGCGCGGCCCGCAGTCCGTGCAGTTGGTGAAGGGGTATTCGAACCGCCGGTTGGCCGGGTCGGCCATGTCCGCCAGGCAGGCCGGGCAGGTGGCGATGTCCGGGGAGATGAGCACCGAGTGCCCCGCGCCGGCGGTGCTCTCCAGGATCAGGAAGGCTGCGGCGTCGGGCTCGGCGGGCAGGTCCGCGGAGACCAGCGACACGATGCGGGCCAGGGGCGGCAGCTCGGCCGGAAAGCGCGCGCTGAACGCCTCCACCGCCGCAGCCGGCCCCTGCACCTCGATGGCCACGCCCTCGGGCGTGTTGCGCACCGAGCCCGCCAGGCCCAGCCCCACGGCCAACCGGTACACGAAAGGCCGAAATCCCACGCCCTGCACCGCGCCGGTCGCCACCAGGCGGCGGCGGAGGGGGGAGCGGGGAGGCGCGGCGGAATCCATGGAGATTGGGGGTAGCCCGGTCCCGGCCCCGGGTCAAGCCGCGTGCGGAAAAAGGCTCAGCAGAACCGGGCCGTGAGCCGCTTCCACGCGCCCTGGGCCAGGCGCAGGGGCGCAAAGCTCACCGCGTCGAGGGTCCCGGGCACGATGAACCCGGAGAAATCGAAGTCCCCGGGCCGGAGCAGGGGGAAGGCCAGGTCCTCCAGGCTTGCGCCGGGCAGGCCGCGCCGGACGCACTCGGCCCAGGTGGCCACGTCCTGCGGGGATTGGTGTAACGCCGTGAACAGGGCGGTGTCCAGGGCCACCGGGTTTGGGCCGGCGGCCAGGAGGCCCAGGGGGAGGGGGTCGCCGCCGGTGGGGCCGGTGCGGTGCATGGCAACAACGCCGTCGAGCAGGGTGAAGACCGGGGGCAGGGCCGCCAGCACCTGGACCAGCAGGGATTCGAAGCGGGCGCCCTTCTCCCCGTAGCGGGAGTGGGCCAGGGCCTTGCGGCCGCCCACCACGCAGCCGAAGAGGTTCTTGACCGCGCCGGTGAGCCGCAGCTGGCAGTGGGCCTTGAGCCGGGGCACGGACAGGATGCGGTCCGCCTCCAGCGCGTCACGGGAGATGCCGATCCTGCCGCCGAAGTCCAGGGCCAGGGGCGTGGCCCGGCCCAGGCTGCGCAGGGGCACGCCCAGCGGGGCCAGGGCCGCGGCCAGGCCGATCTTGCGGCCCACGCTGTGGGCCGTGCCGAAGGCCGGGGAGTCGCCCACCCAGGGCCGCGCCCCGTGGTCCAGCAGCCAGGCGCAGGCCGCGGCCACCAGCGCGGGCTCGGAGCAGGCCAGGGGGCCGCGGGTGGCGGAGACCAGGTTGGGCTTGACCAGCACCCGCTCTCCCGCCCGGGGCGCGAACCCCCCGGCCGCGCCCAGCGCGTCCACGGCCGCGGCCAGCTCCGCTGGTGCATAGTCCGCCCGGCGGGCGAGGAGCACGGGAACGGGCAGGGGCGCGGGCATGGGCCTGTCCTACGGAAGGCCCGCGCCCCTGTCCAGGGTCCGCCGCGGGACCCCGAGAATCTTTTGGGGAAAACACCTGCGGTGTTTTTCCCGGGTTTCTAGGACAGGCCCAGGGCCTTGACCAGGGCCTTGCAGAAGGCCGGGAGGTCGGCGGGCTGGCGGCTGGTGATGAGGTTCTTGTCCACCACCACCTCCTTGTCCACCCACGTGGCCCCGGCGTGGATCAGGTCGTCCTTGATGGCGAAGTAGGAGGTCACGGTGCGGCCCTTGAGTATCCCGGCCGAGGCCGGGACCCAGCCGGCGTGGCAGATGAAGGCCACGGTCTTGCCGGCCTTGTCCATGGCCGCGGTGAAGGTCAGGGCCTCCTTGTGCCGCCGCATGATGTCCGGGGCGTAGCCGCCCGGGATGACCAGGGCGTCGAAGGCCGCGGGCTTCAGGTCCTTGAAGGCCGCGTCAGCCGTGCAGGGCAGGCCGTGCTTGCTCTTGTACTCGCCCTTGGCCGGGCCGGCCACCACCACCTCCGCCCCGGCCTCCAGGAGCCGGTAGTAGGGGATCCACAGCTCGAAGTCGTTGTAGATGTCGGCCACGAACAGGGCCACCCGGGGGGCCTTCTTCTTGGCCGGGGCGGCCTTCTCGGCAGGTGCCGCCTTGGCGGCGGGCTTCTTGGCAGTGGGCATGGGAGCCTCCTTGCGGTCAGGTTTGCCGCAAGGATAGCGCAGCCCGCGGGAAATGCAAGGCTGGACGGCGCGTTAGCTAGGGGACCCCTAGGCAGTAAGCTCGGGCTCGTCAAACTCGTTGGAAAGGCCCGCAATCCCGGTTTCCCACGCCGTCTGCAACAGCCTCGCGCCTTTCTCCGAGAGGGCGGGAGTCCCCGCGTATTCTTCAAGCTCGGGGATCGTGTCTCGGACAGCCGCAGCCACCTCGTCGATGATGTGGTCGGCAGCCTCGGACACAAGGCCGCAGGACTCGACACCAAACTGTCTCACTGTCTCCCTGCCCGGCCACGCCTTTGTGCCGTTCAGGGACAACGCCATCGTGTCGCGGGGTTCGTACACGGTGGTTGTGATGACATCGAATGCAGGCGCGATCCGTATGTCGTCCAGCGTATCGAAAACCACCCCGAAATTCTTGAGATGGGCGTCCCCATTGCGCAGGGCAATGGACAGGACGACCATCCTGAAGTAGGCATCCATGCCCGCAGCGAGGCTGTCGCCCGAAAGATACACGGAGAACTTCTCCGCCACGTCCTCGTAGGAGCGTTCGTACTTTGCGGCAGGCGGCAGACCGCACAGGGAGCACATGTCTTCAAACCCGAGATACACCCCGCCTGGGGTGAGATCGAAGCGAGTCACGACCAAGAAATGTCCGTCCTCGGACATCTCCGTGCACGGGACGGCGAGGCCCGCCCGCCGGGCCGCGGATAGGCAGCACAACTCGTTGGCGGCGAGAAAGGGGAAGTCTGATTCCCATGCCTTCACGATGTGCGTGGCCCCGCGATGGGTATAGCGGTCGCCGATGCGCTCCGGTTCCTCCCCGCGGATCAGCACCTTGGGCTGCATGCCCGATATGCCCGAATACCTGCCGAACTTTTCTACCAGCGCCCGGAAAAGATCCTCGGAACCCTGGAAGCTGAGAATCTCCCTGATGCTTTGGAACGGGACGTCCTCCACCGGGGGAAGGCTCTGGTCGAATTGCGAAAAACGCAACCGGCCGATTTGGGAAGACCCCAAGATGCCCAGCAGCTTCATCTCATCGTATCCGGCAACGGCCTTGGCGAAATGGGCGTCGAGCTTGGCGCGAAGAGAACCCTCCGGGAGGTTCATTTGAAAGACCGGGTGAAGCCCGTTCTCATAGTCCCACACCCGCTCGACGTCGGGCAGCATGGTCAGCGAGACAGCCCGTTCGGGGGACGCGCCTTCATCATAGACGAATCGCCGGCCCCAGCCATCTTCAAGCGTCGAAATCTCCCCGCTGCGAAGCTGGGAGACCCACACCTGCAAAGGAGCCTCGTACACAGGCCTGGACACCGGGGCCTACCCGCGCCTGCGGCCGCGCAAAACGCCAAGCCGCCGGTTTTCTTCCACCAGCTGGTTCAACGTGGGGAACCGCGCCTTGTCGGCAGGCGTCGGGCCGCGCGAGACAACGAGGTCCAAGGTCACCCCCATCACCTCGGCCGCGGCAATGGCCTTATTGAACTGGATCGTCCCCTTGCCTTTTTCCAGATCGTGGTAGAACTGGATGCTGACTTGACACTTCTTGGCCGCGGCGGCCACGGTCAACCCAGCTTCCTTGCGGCGCTTCCGCACGGCGCTGCCTATGTCGAAGGCGGTTCGAATGGACATGGGCTTGCCTCCCTCATTCTACGTTCTTAGAACATAGAATAAGCTGCTGCGGCAGGCTTGTCAACGCGTCGCCCAGGCCCTGCGCCTGAGAGTGAGAAAAAGAGACGCTCGGCCTAGAGCCCGGAAGCCGTCCCGCGCCGCCGCTTCCCGAACGGATATTCCCCCCGGGGCTACGCCCCTTGACGGCCGGGGCCGGGGCCGGTATCGCCGCGGAATGCTGCGACGTTTGTCCATCCGGGCCCTGGTCTTCGCCCTCCTGGCCGGGCTGGTGGCGGTGACCATCGGCGGCGGGGTCGCCGCCCTGTGGTACGCCGGCCGCATGGAGGCCATGCTGGCCGGGGTGTTCGACGAGGACATGCTGGCCTTCCGCGCCGCGGACAAGCTGGCCACCGCCCTGGTCCTGCAGAAGGGCCTGACCACCTACTATTTCCTGGATTCCGACCCCAGGTGGCTGGAGGAGCTGGCCGAGAGCCAGCGCGGGTTCTCCTCCTGGCTGGAACGGGCGCGTGGCACCCTGCGCGACGACGTGGGCCGCACCCTGCTGCGCCAGATCGAGACCGGCTACGCCCGCTACGTGCAGTCCCGCGACGAGGTCCTGGACCTGTACTCCCGCGGCGAGCGCGAGCGCGGGGCGCTGTTGCACCGCGGGGTGCGCGAGCAGTTTCACACCCTCTACGGCCTGTGTGAGCAGTTCAAGACCCTGCACGAGGAGCGCATGGAGCGCGCGGCCGAGGAGGCGCGCAGCCGGCTGCGGGTCATGCGCGGCATGGCCCTGGGCGCCATGCCTCTGGCCCTGGCCCTGGGCGTGGTGCTGGCGGCGTTCGTGGTCCGGCAGCTGTTGGCCCCCATCCGCCTGCTGGCCCGGGAGATGGACGCCAAGGCCCAGTCCGAGCCCCTGCTCCTGGA
>JAEXTU010000351.1 GCA_023453335.1 Pseudomonadota bacterium
GGCCCCACCTGGGCCACGCCTACACCTCCATCGTGGCCGACTGCCTGGCCCGGTTTCACAAGGCCACCGGGTTTGACGCCTTCTTCCTCACCGGCACCGACGAGCACGGGGACAAGATCGTGGAGGCCGCGCACAAGGCCGGCCGAGCGCCCCAGGGCTTCGTGGACGAGATCAGCGCCGCTTTCCGGGAGCTTCTGCCCCGTCTGGGCGTGGAGAACGACGACTTCATCCGCACCACCGAGGAGCGGCACAGGCGCACGGTGCAGGCCGTGCTCCAGAAGGTCTACGACGCCGGGGACATCTACCACGCCAGCTACGGCGGCCACTACTGCTTCGGGTGCGAGCGCTTCTACACCGACAAGGAGCTGGTGGACGGCAAGTGCCCGGACCACGGGGTGGCCCCCACCTGGATCGAGGAGCAGAACTACTTCTTCCGCATGTCCAAGTACCAGGACTGGCTCAAGCGCCATATCCTGGACAATCCCGAGTTCATCCGGCCGGAGCGCTACCGCAGCGAGGTCCTGTCCATGCTGGACATGGGCGTGCTGGAGGACCTGTGCATCTCCCGGCCCAAGAGCCGCCTGACCTGGGGCATCGAGCTGCCCTTCGATCCCAACTACGTGACCTACGTGTGGTTCGACGCGCTGCTCAACTACGTGACCGCCCTGGACTGGCCGGACGGGGAGAGGTTCGGGACGTTCTGGCCCGCGGCGCAGCACCTAGTGGCCAAGGACATCCTGAAGCCCCATGCCATCTTCTGGCCCACCATGCTGAGGGCCGCCGGCCTGCCCGTGTACCGGCACCTCAACGTGCACGGGTACTGGCTGGTCAAGGACACCAAGATGTCCAAGTCCCTGGGCAACGTGGTGGACCCGGTGCGCCTCACCGAGCTCTACGGCCTGGACGCCTTCCGCTATTTCCTGCTCCGGGAGATGCGCTTCGGCTCCGACGCCTCGTTCTCCGAGGAGGCCCTGGTGGGCCGCCTCAACGCGGACCTGGCCAACGACCTGGGCAACCTCTTCTCCCGGGTGCTCTCCATGTGCGCCAAGTACTTCGGCAGCGCGGTCCCCACCCCCGGCCCCCTGGCCGAGGAGGACCAGGCCCTCATGGGCCTGGGCCGCACCTCCCTGGAGAACTACGCGGCCCTGTTCCCGCGCTGCCGCTTCTCCATGGCCCTGGAGGCCCTGTGGGAGCTGGTGCGCGGCCTGAACAAGTACGTGGACGAGTCGGCCCCCTGGGCCCTGGCCAAGCAGGGCGACACCGCCCGGCTGGGCACGGTTATGTACGTGCTCCTGGAGTGGATGCGCAAGATCGCGGCCCAGCTCTGGCCGGTGATGCCGGGCACGGCCGAGGCCATGTACGGCCAGCTGGGGCTCAGCCTCGACGGCCCGGGCCTGGACCTGGCGGCCGAGGCCGCGGCCTGGGGGACGCTGGCCCCGGGGACCGCCCTGGCCCCGGCCTCCACCCTGTTCCCCCGCCTGGAGGTGGGCGGCGCGGCCCAGGGCACCAAGGCCGAGGGCGCGCCGGCGGCCAAGCCGGGCAAAGCTGAAAAGCCGGGCAAGGCCAAGGCCGAATGCGCCCCGGCCCCGGCCGAGACCGCTGCCGGCGGGCTCATCGAGTTCGCGGACTTCCAGAAGCTGGAACTCAAGGTGGGTTCGGTGCTGGCGGCCGAGAAGCACCCGGACGCGGACAAGCTTCTCAAGCTCAGCGTGGACCTGGGCGAGGAGGGCGGCCCGCGCCAGATCATCGCCGGCCTGGCCGAGTTCTGGAACCCCGCGGACCTGGTGGGCCGCCAGGTGGTGGTGGTCGCCAACCTGGCCCCGCGCAAGATTCGCGGCCTGGCCTCCCAGGGCATGGTCCTGGCCGTGCGCCAAGAGGGCGGCCTGGAGCTCCTGGCGGTGTCCGCCCCGGTGGCCTCGGGCAGCAAGGTGTCCTGACGAAAGGGTTCAGCCCGCTGGATTTTTTGAGATTTTTCCCCGGGTTGCCAGGGCTTGTCCAAGCCCGGGGAATGGCGTAGAGAGCGTCCGACTTCACGCATTTGTCAACCCTCAGCTCCCCCGACCCGCCATGCCCAAACGGACCGACATCAAGAAAATCATGCTCATCGGCTCCGGGCCCATTGTCATCGGACAGGCCTGCGAGTTCGACTATTCCGGCACCCAGGCGCTCAAGGCCCTGAAAGAAGAGGGCTACGAGGTCATCCTGGTGAACTCCAACCCGGCCACCATCATGACCGACCCGGAGTTGGCCGACCGCACCTACATCGAGCCCATCACCCCGGACACGGTGGCCCGCATCATCGAGCGGGAGCGGCCCGACGCGCTCTTGCCCACCCTGGGCGGCCAGACCGGCCTGAACACCGCGGTGGCGGTGGCCGAGTCCGGGGTGCTGGAGAAGTTCGGGTGCGAGCTCATCGGCGCGGACCTCCCGGTCATCAAGAAGGCCGAGAGCCGCCAGGAGTTCCGGGAGGCCATGGAGCGCATCGGGCTCAAGGTGCCCAAAAGCGTCATCGCCCGCACCATGGACGACGTGCGTGCCGGCGCGGGGGTGCTCAGCTTCCCCATCATCGTGCGCCCGGCCTTCACCCTGGGCGGCACCGGCGGCGGCATCGCCTACAACATGGAGGACCTGGAATCCATCTCCTCCCAGGGCCTGTCCGCCTCGCTCAAGAGCGAGGTCATGCTCGAGGAGTCGGTGCTGGGCTGGAAGGAGTTCGAGCTGGAGGTGATGCGGGACAAGAAGGACAACTGCGTCATCATCTGCTCCATCGAGAACGTGGACCCCATGGGCGTGCACACCGGCGACTCCATCACGGTGGCCCCGGCCCAGACCCTGACCGACCAGGAATACCAGGACATGCGCGACGCATCCCTGGCCATCATGCGAGAGATCGGGGTGGAGACCGGCGGGTCCAACGTCCAGTTCGCCATCAACCCGGCCAACGGGGACATGGTGGTCATCGAGATGAACCCCCGGGTGTCCCGGTCCTCGGCCCTGGCTTCCAAGGCGACGGGATTCCCCATCGCCAAGATCGCGGCCAAGCTGGCCGTGGGCTACCCCCTGGACGAGATTCCCAACGACATCACCCGGGAGACCATGGCCTCCTTCGAGCCGACCATCGACTACTGCGTGGTCAAGATCCCCCGGCTCACCTTCGAGAAGTTCCCGGGCGCCGAGGACTTCCTGACCACCTCCATGAAGAGCGTGGGCGAGGCCATGAGCATCGGCCGCACCTTCAAGGAGGCCTTGCAGAAGGGCCTGCGCTCCCTGGAGATCGGCATGCCCGGCCTGGGCAAGGACTTCCTCAAGCGCTGCCAGCCCAAGGAGGACTTCATCCCCCTGCTGCGCAAGCCCAACTCCCGGCGCCTCTTCGCGGTGCGGCACGCCCTGCACTGCGGCATGAGCGTGGAGGAGCTCTTCGAGCACACCGCCATCGACCCCTGGTTCCTGCGCCAGATCGCGGACCTCATGGCCGTGGAGGAGGAGCTGCGCGCCTTCCCGCTCACCGAGGCCCTGGCCGCGGACAACCCGGCCCTGCCGCCGGTGCTGCGCAAGGCCAAGGAGCACGGCTTTTCGGACCGGCAGTTGGCCAGCCTCTGGAAGCGCTCCGAGGACGACATCCGCGCCCTGCGCAAGGGTCTGGGCATCCTGCCCACCTACTACCTGGTGGACACCTGCGCGGCGGAGTTCACGGCCTACACCCCGTACTTCTACTCCACCTACGAGACCGGGTCCGAGGTCACGGTTACGGAAGGCCGCAAGGTCATCATCCTGGGCGGCGGCCCCAACCGCATCGGCCAGGGCATCGAGTTCGACTACTGCTGCGTGCATGCGTCCTACGCCCTGCGGGAGATGGGGGTGACCTCCATCATGGTCAACTCCAACCCGGAGACCGTGTCCACGGACTACGACACCTCGGACCGCCTGTACTTCGAGCCCCTCACCCTGGAGGACGTGCTCAACATCGTGGAGTTCGAGAACCCCGACGGGGTCATCGTGCAGTTCGGCGGCCAGACCCCGCTGAACCTGGCCGTGCCGCTCCTGCGCCGGGGCGTGAAGATCCTGGGCACCTCCCCGGACTCCATCGACCGGGCCGAGGACCGCGAGCGCTTCCAGGCCATGCTGCACAAGCTGGACCTCAGGCAGCCCGAGAACGGCACCGCCTTCTCGGTGGACGAGGCCACCGCCGTGGCCCGGCGCATCGGGTTCCCGGTGGTGGTGCGGCCCTCCTACGTGCTGGGCGGCCGGGCCATGGTCACGGTCTACGACGAGGACCAGCTCTGCCAGTATTTTACGAACGAGGTGAAGGTCGCGCCCGAGCACCCCATCCTGGTGGACAAGTTCCTGGAGAATGCCATCGAGGTGGACGTGGACGCCCTGTCCGACGGGACCGACGTGTACGTGGCCGGCATCATGGAGCACATCGAGGAGGCCGGCATCCACTCCGGGGACTCGGCCTGCGTGATCCCGCCCCACACCCTGTCCTCCGCGGTGGTGGCCGAGATCGAGCGCCAGACCGTGGCCCTGGCCCTGGAGCTGAATGTGGTCGGGCTCATGAACATCCAGTTCGCCATCAAGGACGGGGTGGTGTTCATCCTGGAGGTGAACCCCCGGGCCTCGCGCACCGCGCCCTTCGTGTCCAAGGCCACCGGCGTGCCCCTGGCCAAGCTGGCCACCCGGGTCATGATGGGCGAGAAGGTCAAGGACATCAATCCCTGGGCCCTCCGCAAGACCGGCCACGTGTCGGTCAAGGAATCGGTCTTCCCCTTCAACAAGTTCCCGGGCGTGGACGTGCTGCTCGGCCCGGAGATGCGCTCCACCGGCGAGGTCATGGGCATCGATTCCAGCTTCGGCCTGGCCTTCATGAAGAGCCAGCAGGCCGCGGGCCAGAACTTGCCCACCTCGGGAACCGTGTTTATCTCGGTGAACGACCGGGACAAGGCGGGCATCCTGGAGCCGGCCCGGATTTTCTCGGACCTGGGCTTCCGCATCGTGGCCACCGGCGGCACCGCGGACTTCCTGAAGGCCAAGGGCGTGCCCTGCGACATCGTGCTCAAGGTGCAGGAGGGCCGGCCCAACATCGTGGACTGGATCAAGAACCGGGACATCCACCTGGTGATCAACACCGCCTCGGGCAAGCGCACGGTGCACGACTCCTCGGTGATCCGGCGCACCACGCTGCTCTACGGCATCCCGTACACCACCACGGTGGCCGGGGCCAAGGCCCTAGCCCAGGCGGTGCGCGAGTTCAAGGCCGCGGGCCTGGGGGTCCGCAGCCTGCAGGAATATTACGTCTAGGGCGCCAGCCCCGGCCGGAGAGGACCATGAAGAAAGAGTATTGCGGCCTGTTCGGCATCGCCGGCAACGAGGAAGCGGCGCGCATGGTGTACTACGGGCTCTACGCCCAGCAGCACCGCGGCCAGGAGAGCGCCGGCATCGTCACCTGGGACGGCCGCAAGCACCGCGAGCAGCGGGGCATGGGCCTGGTGGCCGACGTGTTCAGCGAGCGCCACCTGGCCAAGGAGCTCAAGGGCGAGATCGGCATCGGCCACATCCGCTACTCCACCACCGGGGCCTCCCTCATCCGCAACGCCCAGCCCTTCATGGCCCACATCGGCGACATGTACCTGGCCGTGGCCCACAACGGCAACCTGGTCAACGCCGTGGACCTGCGCCGGGAGCTGGAGCGGCAGGGCTCCATATTCCAGACCACCATCGACTCCGAGGTGTTCATCCACCTCATCGCCAAGAATCTGGACGGCAACAGCATCGAGGACGCGGTGGCCAAGGCCTGCTCCCTGGTGCAGGGCGCGTACTCCATCCTGCTGCTGGTCAACGACAAGCTCATCGCAGTCAGGGACCCGCACGGGTTCCGGCCCCTGGTGCTGGGCCGCATGGGCCAGTCCTACGTGCTGGCCTCCGAGACCTGCGCCTTCGACCTCCTGGAGGCCGAGTACCTGCGGCCCGTGGACCCGGGGGAGATGGTGGTCATCGAGCGGGGCCGGCTCACCACGTACCAGCTGTGCAACCCCTGCGCGCCCAAGCAGTGCATCTTCGAGCTCATCTACTTCGCCCGTCCGGACTCCACCATCTTCGGCGAGAACGTGTACGAGTGCCGCAAGGCCATGGGCCGGGCCCTGGCGCGGGAAGCGCCGGTGGACGCGGACTTCGTCATGCCCTTCCCGGACTCCGGGGTGTACGCCTGCGTGGGCTACGCCCAGGAATCCGGGCTGCCCTTCGAGCACGTGATGATCCGCAACCACTACGTGGGCCGCACCTTCATCCAGCCCAGCCAGGACCAACGCGACTTCTCGGTGCGGGTCAAGCTGAACCCGGTCCGCTCCATGATCAAGGGCAAGCGGGTGCTCATCGTGGAGGACTCCATCGTGCGCGGCACCACCATCCGCACCCGGGTCAAGAAGCTCCGGGAGCTGGGGGCGCGCGAGATCCACATGCGGGTGTCGTGCCCGCCCATCAACTTCCCCTGCTTCTACGGCATCGACTTCTCGTCCAAGGGCGAGCTCATCGCCGCCAACCACGAGATCGACGACATCGCCCGCTACATTGGCCTGGACACCCTGCACTACCTGACCATCGACGGGCTGCTCTCGGCGGTGTCCGAACCCATGAACTACTGCCTGGCCTGCTTCAACGGCGAGTACCCCATCGAGCCCTGCCTGGGCACCGCCAAGGACTGCTTCGAGCAGGAGAAGGCCCTGTCCTGGTAGGGCAAAGCGCCATGGAACAGAACGGGGCGGAACGCGACTGGCTGGCCCTGGGCCGCGAGGTCCTGGCCGTGGAGGCCGAGGGCCTGGCCTGCGTGCGCGACGCCCTGGGCCAGGAGTTCGCCGAGGCGGTGCGCCTGCTGGGCTCCTGCCGCGGCCGGGTGGTGGTCTCCGGCCTGGGCAAGAGCGGGCTGGTGGGCCGCAAGATCGCGGCCACCCTCTCGTCCACCGGCACTCCCGCCTTCTTCCTGCACCCGGTGGAGGGCGCGCACGGCGACCTGGGCATGATCCGGCCCGAGGACGTGGTGCTGGCCATCTCCAACTCCGGGGAGACCGACGAGCTGAACGCCATCCTGCCCAGCCTGCGCGCCCTGGGTGTGGCCGTGGTGGCCCTCACCGGGGATGCGTCCTCCACCCTGGCCGGCCTGGCCGACATCGTGGTGGGCACCCGGGTGGAGCGCGAGGCCTGCCCCCTGAACCTGGCCCCCACCGCCTCCACCACCGCGGCCCTGGCCGTGGGCGACGCCCTGGCCGTGTGCCTCATCCACCTCCACTCCTTCAGCGAGTCGGATTTCAAGCGCCGCCACCCGGGCGGGGCTTTGGGCCAGCGCCTGAGCCTCAAGGTGGTCGACCTCATGCACGTGGACCGGCCCACGGCGCGGGTGGACACCCCCCTGGGCCAGGCCCTGGAGATGCTCAATGCCGGCGGCCTGGGCTGCCTGGCGGTGCTGGAGCCGGACGGCCGCCTGGCCGGGGTGCTCACCGACGGCGACGTGCGCCGCCTGGCGGTGCGCGGCCCCCTGGACCCGTCCCGGCCGGTGGCCGAGTGCATGACCCGGAACCCCCGCAGCGCGGGTCCGGACGCCAGCGCCGCCGAGGTGCTGGACCTCATGGAGGAGCGGGGCATCACCGTGGTCCCGGTGGTGGACGCGGCCGGCCGCTTGGCCGGCATGGTCCACCTGCACGACCTCCTGGGCAAGGGCCGGCTCAAGTTCGCCGGCTGACCCGGGGGCGCGAGCCCCCGTTCGACTTTCATCGCGACATCCGCCGGAGAACGGTTTTTGATACATTTGCGGGCGTTCTTGCAGGAGACCGGAAGGAACTGACGGACATGGCCGAGGATCGCACGCAACTCTGGGGGCACGGCCCGGCCTGGTGGGCCGGGGTCCTCATGGCGGCCACCACCCTGGTCCGCCTCTGGTTCATCGCCTCCGGCCAGGTGGAGCTGGTGCAGGACGAGGCCCAGTACTGGGACTGGTCCCGCACCCTGCAGCTCTCCTATTTCACCAAGCCGCCGCTCATCGCCTATCTCATCCGGCTCTCCACCGGCCTGCTCGGGGACTCGGACTTCGCGGTGCGCTTGCCCGCGGTCCTGGGCAGCCTGGCCGTGCAGATCGCCCTGTACCTTGGCCTGGCCAGGGG
>JAEXTU010000354.1 GCA_023453335.1 Pseudomonadota bacterium
GCCCTGGAGAGGCCGGCCGATCCCGCGGCCGCGGCCGCGGCCCGGGTCCTGGAGGCCCGCGCCCGTTCCCAGGCCCTTCTGCTCCTGGCCGAGAACGCCGAGGAGCGCGCCCTGGAGATCGCCGGGCTGGACCAGAACCTTTCCCGGTCCATGGCCGATTTCACCGAGAGCCTGGGCCTGTCCGAAGAGGACTCCGCCCTGGACGAACTGGACGTGCCCGACGCCGGCCTGGCCGCCGGGGACTCGGTGTACGCGGAGTACGCCCTGCCCTGGCGCATGGTGCTGGAGGCCTTCTGGACCCTGGCCCCGGCCGAGGCCGCCCTGTTCACCGCGGACCAGGACGTGGCCGGCTCCTGGCTGGAGGAGGGCGAGGCCTTCGAACCCGCGGCCGAGGAGGACCTGGTGCGGCTCTTCCCGCACGGCCTGCCCGGCGGGGCGCGGCTGCTCAGCGCCCGGCTGGCGGGAGCGGCCGTGCTGGGCCGCGCGGCCGCGGGCAAGCCCTGGCTGGCCCTGGAACGCACGGTCTTCCTGCTGGACAGCGGCTGCTGATGGTCCTGTGCAACGACTTCACCCCGGCGGAGATGCTGGCCCCGGTGCGGGGCCTGGTCTTCGACTGCGACGGGGTGCTCTTCGATTCCTACGGGGCCAACACCCTGTACTACAACCTCATCCTGGAGGGCCTGGGCCTGGGGCCCATGAACCCGGAGCAGGAGCACTACGTGCACTCGGCCACGGTGCACGACTCCCTGGCCTGCGTGGTGCCCTCCGGCCGCATGGACGAGGCCCTGGCCGTGCGCGCCACCATCGACTACCGCCGGGTGCTGCCGGCCATGGTCCCGGAGCCTGGACTCTACCCGCTCCTGTCCTGGGCCCTGGGCGCGGGCTTTCGCATGGGGGTCTTCACCAACCGCATGACCACCATGGACATGGTGGCCGACATCTTCGGCCTGCGCCAGTATTTCAAGCCCCTGCTCAACGCCTCCCTGGTGCGGCCCAAGCCCCATCCCGAGGGCCTGCACCGCATCCTGGCCGCCTGGGGCATGCGGCCGGGCGAGCTGGCCTTCCTGGGCGACTCCCGCATCGACGAGCACACCGCCCGGGCCGCGGGGGTGCGCTTCTGGGCCTACCGCAACGAGACCCTGGCCGCGGATCTGCACATCACCGACTATTTCGCCCTGCGCCGCGCCCTGGCCCGGGTCCGGGCCGCCGCCGGCGCGTAAAGCGCACCGAACCCCCCTGGAAATTTGCGCTTGCCTCTTCATACGGGATATGCGAACCATTCTGTCATCCGGCCGTGACACCTCGGATCGCGGCCGCATGTTCAGGTGTTTTGGAGGATGAATGGATCTCCTGGTGCAGGCCATCGCCACGATCTTGGACATGGCCCTTGGCGCGTACATGTGGGTGGTGATCGCCGCCGCCGTGTTGTCCTGGGTGCAGCCCAATCCTTACAACCCCATCGTCCGTTTCCTGCACAGCATCACCGAACCGGTGTTCTGGAAGGTGCGCAAGCTGGTTCCCTTTGCGGTGGTGGGCGGCCTGGACCTCACCCCGGTCCTGGTGATTTTCGCCATCTATTTCGTGCGGATATTCGTGGTGGGCAACCTCTACCGTCTGGCCATGCACATGGCCTAGGAGGCCAGGGTGGCCGCGCCCGCGTACGTCCGGGCCACGGGGCCCGGGGTGTGGACCGCCGATATCCGGGTCCAGCCCGGAGCGAAGAAGAACGCGGTGGATGGCGTCCTGAACGGCCGGCTCAAGCTGCGCATCGCGGCCCCGGCCGTGGAGGGCAAGGCCAACAAGGCAGTGGTGGAATACCTCGCCGGAGTGCTCAAGGTGAAGAAGTCCCAGGTGAGCATCCTGCGGGGCGAGACGAGTCGGGAAAAAACCGTGCGTGTCGAGGCCGATGCGCCGCAGTGGCCGTGAGGCCAGTGAGGACCGGCCCGTAGGCATACAACCCCATACACTTCAAGGAGACGTCAATGGAACCCCGCGAATTGGAACTCATTGACAAGTACAGCGAGAAGAACGCCGAGCTCAAGACCCTATGGGAAGAGCACCAGCTATATGAGAAGCAGTTGGAGAAGTTGGAAAAGAAGCCGTATCTGACCCCCAGCGAAGACCAGGTAGTACGAGACATCAAGAAGAAAAAGCTGGCGGGGAAGACCAAAATGCAGTCCATACTGGACAGGTACAAAAACCTGGAGGAATAACGCCATGGAGCTCACCGGGGCTCAGATATTTCTGGAGTGTCTCAAGAAGGAGGGCGTGCAGCACATCTTCGGTTTCCCGGGCGGCGTGGTCATCCCGATCTACGACGAGCTGCCCAAGCACCCCGAAATCACCCACTACCTGGTGCGCCACGAACAGGGCGCGGCCCACATGGCCGACGGCTATGCCCGGGCCACGGGCAAGGTGGGCGTCTGCCTGGTGACGTCCGGACCGGGCGCCACCAACACCGTCAC
Source organism: Pseudomonadota bacterium (assembly GCA_023453335.1). Classification (GTDB taxonomy): domain Bacteria; phylum Desulfobacterota; class Desulfovibrionia; order Desulfovibrionales; family Desulfovibrionaceae; genus UBA6814. Next base: position 2,466 of record JAEXTU010000354.1, read on the forward strand.
CGGCATCGCCACCGCCTACATGGACTCCATCCCCATGGTGGTGTTCACCGGCCAGGTGCCGGTGGGGCTCATCGGCAACGACGCCTTCCAGGAAGTGGACATCGTGGGCATCACCCGGCCCTGCACCAAGCACAACTACCTAGTCAAGGACGTGACCAAGCTGGCCGAGACCATCAAGGAGGCCTTCTACCTGGCCGCTTCGGGCCGGCCCGGGCCGGTGCTGGTGGATCTGCCCAAGGACGTGCTCACCGCCAAGGCCGAATTCAAGTATCCGCGCTCGGTGTCCATCCGCAGCTACAAGCCGCACACGAACCCGAGCGTTCCGCAGATCCGCAAGGCCCTGGACCTCATCCGCCACGCCGAGCGTCCCCTGTTCTACACCGGCGGCGGGGTGGTCACCGCCAACGCCTCGGCCGACCTGACCTGGCTGGCCAAGAAGCTCCAGATCCCAGTGTCCTCGACCCTCATGGGCCTGGGCGCGTTCCCGGGCAACGATCCCCTGTGGCTGGGCATGCTGGGCATGCACGGCACCTACTGCGCCAACAAGGCCATCCAGGAATGCGACGTGCTCATCGCCGTGGGAGCGCGCTTCGACGACCGGGTCACGGGCAAGCTCTCCACCTTCGCCCCGCACGCCAAGATCGTGCATGTGGACATCGACCCCACCTCCATCCGTAAGAACGTGAGCGTGGACGTGCCCATCGTGGCGGATTGCAAGGAGGCCCTGTCCGCCCTGCGCAAGGAGGCCGAACCGGGCCTCAAGAAGAAGGACTGGCAGCGCCCCCACGCCAAGTGGCTCAAGCAGATCAACACCTGGCGCAAGGACCATCCCCTGACCTACCTTAAGGACTCCAAGAACAAGATTATCAAGCCGCAGCAGGTGGTGGAGACCATCTACGAGCTGACCAAGGGCGACGCCATCATCAGCACCGAGGTGGGCCAGAACCAGATGTGGGCGGCCCAGTTCTACAACTACCACAAGCCGCGCACCCTCATCACCTCGGGCGGGCTGGGCACCATGGGCTTCGGCTTCCCGGCCGCCATCGGGGCCAAGGCCGCCTTCCCGGACAAGCTGGTCATCGACGTGGCCGGCGACGGCTCCATCCAGATGTGCATCCAGGAGATGGCCACCGCGGTGTGCTACGGCTTCGATGTGAAGATCGTGATCCTGAACAACGGCTATTTGGGCATGGTGCGGCAGTGGCAGGAGCTGTTCTACAACAAGAACTACTGCGCCACCTGCATGGAGTACCAGCCCGACTTCGTGAAGCTTGCCGAGTCCTACGGCGCGGCGGGTTTCCGCATCACCGACCCGGCCACGATCAAGAGCACCCTCAAGCAGGCCTTCGCGGTCAAGAAGCCGGTCATCGTGGACGTGGTGTGCGCCCAGGAGGAGAACGTGTATCCCATGGTGCCGGCCGGGGCCTCCCTGTCCGACATGCTCTTGGTGTAGGAGGAGGCGGCCATGCGACACACCCTGTCCATCCTCGTGGAAAACGAGCCCGGCGTGCTCTCCCGGGTGTCCGGCCTGTTCTCGGGCCGCGGCTTCAACATCGAGTCCCTGAACGTGGCCCCGACCCTGGAGGATGGCGTGTCCCTCATGACCATTTCCACCACCGGGGACGAACTCATCATCGAGCAGATCATCAAGCAGTTGCGCAAGCTGGTCACGGTCATCAAGGTCGTGGACATGAACGAGCACAAGACCGTGCAGCGCGAGATGGTCCTGCTCAAGGTCAACGCCGAGGACTCCCGGCGGGCCGAGGTGCTGCGCATCGTGGACATCTTCCGCTGCAAGGTGGTGGACGTCTCGGGGAGCGACCTCACCGTGGAGTCCACCGGCGACCAGGGCAAGATCACCGCCCTCATCCAGCTGTTGACCCGTTTCGGCATCAAGGAGATCGCCCGCACCGGGGTGGTGGCCATGAAGCGGGGCATGCAATAAGGCCGTTACTTCGGCCCATTCCGCAATACCAGCCGCGGCCGGGCGGGGGCGCC
>JAEXTU010000363.1 GCA_023453335.1 Pseudomonadota bacterium
CCTTGACCACCTGAACGACCTGCGCAAGCGCCTGACCCGCAGCGCCTTTGCGGTGCTCATCGGCTTTCTGGCCTGCTACGGCTACGCCGAGGAGATCTTCAATTTCCTGCTGGTGCCGCTCCGGCCCTACCTGCCCCCGGGCAGCGGCCTCATCTTCACCAACCCGCCCGAGGCCTTCTTCACCTACATGCTGGCCGCGGCCGTGGCCGGGCTGTTCCTGGTCAGCCCCTACGTGTTCTACCAGCTCTGGCAGTTCGTGGCCCCGGGCCTGTACAAGCACGAGCGCAAGTGGATCATCCCCATCGCGGTCTGCTCGGCGGTCTGCTTCACCACCGGCGCGGCCTTCGCCTACCTGGTGGTGTTCCCCTACGCCTTCCAGTTCTTCATGAGCTACGCCCGGGACATCATCCAGGCCCAGCTCAAGATGGAGGAGTACTTCTCCTTCACCCTCAAGCTCCTCGTCGCCTTCGGCATCTGCTTCGAGCTGCCCCTGTTCGTGTTCTTCCTGGCCCGCCTGGGCATGGTCAACGCCAAGGGCCTGCGCAAGTTCCGGCAGTACGCCATTCTCATCATCTTCATCGTGGCCGCCATCCTCACCCCGCCGGACGTGATCTCCCAGCTGGCCATGGCCGCCCCGCTGTGCGTGCTCTACGAGATATCCATCTGGGTGGCCCACTTCTTCAGCACCAAGAAGGATCCGGAGCCCGAGGAACCGGAAGAGGCCTCCGAAGAGTCCACGGAAAAGGCCGAGGCCCCGGATTCGACGGAAGAGAAGGCCGGCTAACGGAATTCTTTGACCTCCCCGGCCCGGGGATGGCACAATCGCGCAAAACCACCCGCCACGGGAGGAAGGTTATGCCGCGCACCGCACGCGTCGAACGCTCCACCAAGGAGACCCGGATCACCGTCGAGATCACCCTGGACGGCAGCGGCCAGACCGCCCTGGACACCGGCATGGGGTTCGTGGACCACATGCTCACCCTGTTCGCCTTCTGGGCCGGGTTCGACCTTACGGCCACCTGCGCCGGCGACCTGGAGGTGGACGCCCACCACTCGGTGGAGGACGTGGGGCTGGCCCTGGGCCAGGCCCTGGCCGAGGCCCTGGGCGACAAGGCCGGCATCGGCCGGGTGGGCATGGCCAAGGTGCCCATGGACGAGGCCCTGGCCGAGGTGGTCGTGGACATCTCCGGCCGGCCCTACCTGGTCTACTGCGACGATGCGGTCCCGGCCCTGGTGGCCGGCGAGGAAAAGGCCGTGTGGCGCGAATTCTTCAAGTCCGTGGCCTTCAAGGCCGGCATGAACCTGCACATCCACTACCTCTACGGCCTCAACGCCCACCATCTGCTGGAGTCGGCCTGCAAGGGCTTCGGGCTGGCCATGCGCCAGGCCGTGGCCCAGACCCGGGCCGGCGCCTTCTCCACCAAGGGGAGCCTCGACTGATGAACGCCCGTTCCCTGCACGTCCCGGCCCTGGCCCTGCTGCTGGCCCTGGTCCTGGCCCTGCCCGCCTGCGCCCAGCGCAAGAGCCCCCGCGCCGCGGCCAAGCTCAGCGGCGCCCTGGCCGTGGCCGCCTTCACCCAGCCCCGCTACGACTGGGAGCTCTTGGCCGGCTACATCCCGGACAACACCCCGCTGGTGGACCAAAAGGTCCTGGGGGACCTGGATGCCCGCCTGGACTCCCTGCTCGCCGCCAACAAGAAGCTCTCCGCCACCCCGGCCCGGCTCACCCGCCAGTGCCAGGAGATCGCGGTCTTCGAGCAGAAGGGCTCGCGCACCTCGGCCCTCAAGTACTGGCTGGAAGTGGGCAAGTGCATGGGCGTGGACGCCCTGCTCGTGCCCCAGCTCATCTTCTGGGCCGAGCGCGACGGCAGCGAGATGAGCGTGCGCACCCCGGCCGGGGTCATCCTGGAGCTCTACCTGGTGGACGTGAAGGAGCAGAACCTGGCCGGCCGCTTCCACTTCGACGAGACCCAGATATCCCTGTCCGAGAACCTCCTGGAGGCCGGCAAGTTCATGAAGCGCGGCGGCAAGTGGATCACCGCCGGCGAGCTGGCTGGCGAGGGCATCGACAAGGGACTCGTGGAGCTCGGCCTCAAATGATCATCTTCCCGGCCGTCGACATCAAGGACGGGCGTTGCGTGCGCCTCAAGCAGGGCCTGGCCGACCAGGTCACGGTGTTCATGGAGGACCCCGCGGCCGCGGCCCGCCACTGGGTGGACCTGGGCGCGCAGTTCCTGCATGTGGTGGACCTGGACGGGGCCTTCTCCGGCCTGCCCCGCAACTTCGACCTCATCCGCCGCATCTGCACCACCATCGACGCACCCGTGCAGCTGGGCGGCGGCATCCGCGACCTGGACACCGCCCGCGCCTACGTGCGCGCCGGGGTGCACCGGCTCATCATCGGCACCCTGGCCCTCTCTGACCCGGACGCCTTCGCCGCCCTGTGCGACGCCCTGCCCGGCAAGATTGGCGTGTCCCTGGACGCGGTGGAGGGCCGACTCAAGACCAAGGGCTGGGTCGAGGACTCGGGCCAGACCGTGCACGACGTGATCCCCCGCCTGGAGGCGGCCGGGGCCACCTTCCTGGTCTACACCGACATCGTGCGCGACGGCATGCACTCCGGCCCCAACATCGACGCCCTGCGCGACCTGCTGCACGTCACCACCCTGCCGGTCCTGGCCGCGGGCGGGGTCTCCACCCTGGACGACATCAAGAATCTCTACCCCCTCGCCGCCGAGGGCCTGGAAGGCGCCATCACCGGCCGCGCCATCTACGAAGGCACTCTCGACCTCCAGCAGGCCCAGGCCTGGCTGGAGGAGCAGCAGGCACACGAGGCGTAGCCGAGGGGAGAGGGAACTGGGGGCGGCCGGGGTTGCTTTGGCCGCGACGGTGCGTATATCTGGAAGCGGGCGAGGCGCACTATTTACCAGGAGTTGAGCCGTGAAGACCATTGAAGTGAAAGGCATGAGCTGCCAGCACTGCGTCATGAGCGTGACCAAGGCCCTGTCCATGGTGCCGGGCGTCGAGGACCTCCAGGTGGACCTGGGGGCCGGCAAGGCCTCCTTCAACGAGGCTGCGCCCGTGGACATGGCCGCGGTGAAGAAGGCCATCACCGACGCCGGGTTCGAGGCCGGCGCGGCGAGCTAGGCGCAGCGATCCCGAGAGATCAGAAAGCCGCGGTCCCGCAAGGGGCCGCGGCTTTTTCGCGGGAGAAAAGGGGGGAGGCTAGGCGCGCAGGGTGGCCAGCAGGCGCTTGGGGTGCAGGAGCAGGTCCAGGCCGACGCAGACGTGGGGGACCGTGACCGTGGCCGCGGCCAGGGTGGCCGGGCTGGCGCCCTCCGGCCCCAGCACCGCCATGCCCAGGCCCGCGGCCTGCACCATGAGCCGGTCGTTGCGGCCGTTGCCCATGGCCGCGCAGGACGCCGCGCCCAGGCCTTCCACCAGGGCGAGCTTGGCCTGGTCCTCGGCCCCGGGCTTCAGAACCTCCACTGTGAGGGGCAGCCCGGCCAGGACGATGCGCACCGTGCCGAAGGTGTCCGCGGTGACCACCCGCACCGTGAGCACCTGGGACAGGGCGGCCAGCCGCTCGGCCACCCCGGGGATGAGCGCGCCGTCCCGGGCCAGGGTGCCGTTGAAGTCCAGCACCAGGTGATTGAGGCTCAGGCGGCCGAAGCCCGGGATGTCCAGGTCGAACATGGCTGCCTACCTGTGGTATTGCTTGAATTCTTCGCTGGGCGCGATGGGGTGGTAAATGTAGAGCCGCATGCCGCACGGGTCCTCGACCGCGAACCCCCGGTCGCCCCAGGGGTGGTCACCCAGGGGCATCGACGGGGCCAGGCCATTGCGGACCAGCCGCTCGTGGGTGGCGTCGACGTCGGCCACGCGCAGGTTCAGGGTCGCGCCGCCGCTGAATTCGGGCATGCCGTGCCGGGGCTCCATGAGGCACAGCTCCGGGCCGTCCGGCCCGGACAGGCGGAGCACGACATACCAGCCGCAATCAAAGGTGACCTGCGCGGAGAAGTGCGCGGCGTAGAACCGGCGGGCCTCGTCCAGGCGGCTGGTGACGATGGTCAGGCTTGCGGTCTGGACGGTCATGGGGTGGCCCCTACAGGTACTTGTCCAGGCAATCGGCGTAGTAGTCGAAGGTCCGCTTCAGGCCCTCATCCAGGGAGGTGGCGGGCTTCCAGCCCAGCTCCGCGGTGATCTTGGCGCAGTTGCCGTAGAAGTCGCCGATGTCGATCTTTTTCTTCTCGGCCGGCCAGGGGACGAGGGTGTAGGCGCCCCGGCCCGCGATGCGGATCATGCGGTCGGTGAGGTCCCGGAGGGACACCGGCTCGTCCCCGGCCAGGTTGTAGACCTGGCCCACGGCCTCGGGCCGCTCCCCGGCCAGCAGGATGGCCTGCACCACGTCGTCCACGTAGTTCAGGTCGCGGCGCTGGGCCCCGTCGCCGTAAATTTGTATCTGCTTGTTCTCCATGACCAGGCGCACGAACCAGCCGATGAAGCCCTGCCGGTTGTGCTTGAGCAACTGGCGCGGGCCGTAGGTGTTGGTCAGGCGCAGCACCGCGGCCGGGATGCCGTACACCTTGTGGTAGAGCAGGTGGTACCACTCCCCGGCGATGCAGTTGATGCCGTTCACGTCCACCGGGTCCAGGGGATGGGCCTCGTCCACCGGCAGGTAGTGCGGCTTGCCGTAGATCTGCCGGGTGGAGGTGAGCACGATGCGGGCCGCGGGGTTGTGCCGGCGCAGGGCCTCCAGCACGTGCAACTGGGCCTTGGCGTTGATCTCCAGGTCGGTGGCCGGGTCGGTCATGGAGTCGATGTGGCTCACCTGGCCGGCCAGGTTGAAGATGACCTCCTGGCCCTGCACCAGGTACTCCATGGCGTGCGGGTCGCGCACGTCGGAGATGTTCAGGCGCACCCGGCCGGCCACCGGGGCTAGGTTGTGCAGGTTGCCCCCGTACTCCGGCACCATGGAGTCCACCACGGTCACCTCGGCCCCCAGCCCCACCAGGGCGATGGCCAGGTTGGACCCGATGAACCCGCATCCGCCAGTGACGAGGACCTTCTTTCCGGAATAGCTCATGGCGTTGTGTTCCTGTGGTTGTGTGCGCTGTTGGGTACACCACCCGTCAGCGAAAAGCCAGCAGGGGAGCGGGGGAGGGGTCAGGAGGACTTGAGGCGGCTCAGGGCCTTTTCCAGTTCGGCGATGGCCGCGGCACGGCGTTCGCCGTCGAGCTTCTCCAGGTCGAGTTGGAGGCGCAGGCCCTCGCCGGTGCAGGAGAGGAACCGGCCGCTGCCGGCCAGGTTGTCATAGAGTCCCTGCACCGCATAGGGCCTCACCTGGCGGCGGATGCCCTTGACGGTCATGGGTGGCCGCTCCTCGGCGGCCACGATGTCGCTGACCAGGGCGTAGGTCTCGTAGGACATGAGGATGCCGCCGGGGTCGGCCTGGCCCTCCAGGCGTGCGGCAAGGTTCACCTCGCCGCCGATGATGGTGTAATCCATGCGGTCCTCGGACCCGAAGTTGCCCACGTTGCAATACCCGGTGTTGATGCCGATGCGCATGCGGAAGGGTTTCTCGTAGCCCAGGCTGCGCCACACATCCCCCAGTTCGGCCATGCGGCGCTGCATGACCATGGCCATGCGAACGCAGGCTGCTGCGTCCTCCTTTACCCCCAAGGTCTGGGGGTCGCCGAAGAACATGAGCATGGCGTCGCCGATGAACTTGTCGATGGTCGCCCCGTGCTCCAACGCGATTTTTGACATCTCAGTAAAGTAGTGGTTGAGCAGGGCGGTGAGGTCCTCGGGCTGGAGGTCGTCGGTTGTCTGGGTGAAGTCCTTGATGTCGCTGAAGAACACCGTGAGCTTCTTGCGCTCGGTGGCCAGCTTCACGTCCCGCGCCCCGGAGAAGATGGAGGCGTACACCTGGGGGGATAGGTACTTGGAGAGCTTCTGGGAGAGCTCGGCCAACTGCTGGTTGCGCTCGTCCAGCTCCCGGGCCGCGCGGTCGCGCTCCTGTTGGGCGCGCTTCTGGGCGGTGATGTCCAGGCCCACGCAGAGCACGCCCAGCACCTCGCCGGAAGCTTCATCCTTCAGGGAACGGTTGGTCCAGTTCACCCACACCCGGGACCCGTCCTTGCGCACGTTCTCGTTCTCGTTGTTGGCGTAGGCGTCGGGGTTGCGGGCGATGTCCGCAATGAGCTCCCGGAGGTCGCGGCCGGTGGACTCCTCCGCGGGCACGATGGTGCCCACGATGCTTTTGCCCAGTACCTCGGCTTCGCTGAACCCGAAGAATTCGGTGGCGTACTCGTTGAAGAAGGTGATGTTCCCGTCCCGGTCCAGCTTGAGGATGATGCTGCTGGCGTTCTCCACCAGCTCCCGGTACTTCACCTCGCTCTCGCGCACCGCCTCCTCCATGCGCATGCGCTCGGTGATGTCCTCCTTGACCGACACGAAGTGGGTGATCTCCCCGGCGTCGTTGGCGATGGGTGCGATGGAGGCGCTCTCCCAGTACTCCTCGCCGTCCTTGCGCCGGTTCAGGAAGCTGCCTCGCCAGGCCCGGCCGGCCAGGATGGTGCTCCAGAGGTCCTCGTAGACCGACCGTGGGGTCTTGCCCGATTTGAGCATTGCCGGGGTGTGGCCGACCACCTCCCCTGGCTCGTATCCGGTCACCTCGGAGAAGGCCGGGTTCACGTACTCGATGACGCCGGCCCGGTTGGTGATGGCCACCGACACCGGGCTCTGCTCCACCACCTCGGAGAGCTTCTTGATGGACTCCTGGGCCTTCTTCTGCTCGGTCACATCGCGCACCGAGGCGATAACCTGCACCCCGTCCCGGGTCTGGATGGGGTTCAGCTTGATGTCCACGGCGATGCGCCGGCCGTCCTTGCCCACCGCAATGAACTGGCCCTCCTCGCCCAGGCCGCGGTCGGCGCGCTCCCGGAAGTAGGCGGCCACGTTTCCGGGGTGCGCCGCGCGGTGCTCCTCGGGCACCAGCACCTCGATTTTCTGTCCGAGCAGCTCCGACCGGGTATAGCCGAAGGTCTTCTCCGCCGCAGAGTTGATGTAGGTGATGGTCCCGGTGCGGTCCACGATGACCAGGGCGTCGGGGGCCCCCTCCAGCACGGTCTGGATGCGCGATTCGCTCTCGCGCAGGGCCTTTTCGGTAAGCTTGCGCTCGAGCACCTCCTGTTCCAGTTCGACGTTCTTGTTCTCCAGGCTGCGCATGAGCTCCGCGCGGGAGGGCCGCCTCACCAGCTCGCGCAGCTCGTGCAGCAGATCATCGCCTGGCGAGAAGTCCGGGTCGGGCAGGAGCTTGCGCGCGGAGTAGGTGGCGGGCGAGCCGTTCTGCCCGGCGCCGAATGCGTCGAAGAAGGCCGCCGCGGACAGGGGGGGGTGAACCTCGCGTCCGAAACGGAAGGCCATGGCCAAGGCGGCTCGGCCGTCCAGGTCGGCCAGGCCCAAATCCAGGCCGATGCCGGTCAGGCTGGCCAGGTCCAGGCGGCAGAGTTCGGACACGATGGTGGCCAGCTTGGTGGCCGCGATGGGGTCGAAGCCCAGGGCCTCGGCCAGGCGCAGGGTCTTCTTGCGGGCCTCGTTGAACGAGTCCGCGTCGTAGACCGCGATGCGTCCCAGCTCGATCATCCCAGGTACCTCATGACCAGGCAGGAGGCGTCGTCGTCGCCCTTGGCGAAGGCGGCCAGCACCCGCTGGGCGATCTCCTGGGCCGAGCCGGTGAGCAGGCCGGGGTGGTCGTGCGCCTCGAAGTGCTCCCGCACCCCGTCCGAGGCGAGCATGACCACGTCGCGCGGGGCCAGGCGCACCACGTGCTCGGCGGGCTGGGACATCATGTAGCCCACGATGCCGTCGCGGGAGACCATGCGCTGGTTCTCCGCGCCGAAGACGCGGCAGGTGATGTTGCCGATGCCGGTGAAGCGCATCTCGCCGCTGGCCAGGTCCACCCGGCACAGGCTGGCCACCGCCCCCCGGCTGCCGCGCAGGGCCTTGTGCAGGCCCTGCATAAGCCCCACCAGGGGCTCGGCGGAATGCTCGGCCAGATAAGCCTCGGCCACCATGGCCACTTGGTGGGCTTCATGCCCGTGCCCGAGCACGTCCACCAGGGCCAGGAAGCAGTCGGAATCGCTGCTGCGGAAGTATCCCGCATCCCCGCAGGCGTCGGCCGGGCCCTCCAGGGACCGCAGCAGGAGGTGGCAGTCCGCGCGGGTCACGGCGCGCTCCGCCATTTGCGGGCCACGCAGCGGGTGCCGCGGCCCGGCGTGGAGTCGATGGTGAATTCGTCCATGATCCTCTTCACTCCGGGCAGCCCGAGTCCCAGGCTGTTGCCCGTGCTGTAGTTTTCCTGCATTGCCTTGGCCACATCGGAGATACCCGGTCCCCGGTCCAGGGCCACCACCTCCACACCCTCCCGGCGCCCGTCCCGGACGGCGCGCACGGTCACCTCGCCGCTGCCGGCGTAGCGGATGATGTTGGTGGCCAGCTCGGACACCGCGGTGGCGATGAGGCACTGTTCGGTCTCGCCGAACCCGGCCCGGGCGGCCATGTGCCGCGCCGCGCCGATGGCCGCCCCGCTGTCGGAGAGGTCGCAGAGGTCCCCCCGGGATTCCTCGATGATGCTAGTCTGATCCGTCGCCGTCATGGCCGTCCGCCATCTCCTGCTCCGGGTTCGGTTCCTCCGCGTCCGGCTCCGGCCCGGGGCCGTCGCCGGGTTCGGGTTCGTCCCTGTCCGCGGGAGCCTCCTTTTCCGGCTCCCCGGCCTCGTCTTCCGGGGCCGGGGCAGCGGGCCGCAGCAGGGCCAGGCCGTCGGCCATCTCCCGCACGGCGAGGATGTCGTCGAAGGCCACGTCCAGGTCCACCAGGGCCGAAACCACCCCGGGAGGGAAGCCCGCGAACGCTGTCCGCGCCCCAAGCAGGGTTGCGGAACGCGCAGTGGCCGCCAGCAGGCCGAAACCCACCGAGTCGAGCATCCGGAGAGCGGACACGTCGATGAGCACCCCGCGCACTGAATAGGCGTGCACCGTGTCCAGGATGCTGCGGTGCAGCGCCCGGTAGACCTCGTCGTCGCAATCGTCCGGGACCTGGACCATGAGCACGCCGTCCACCACGTGCATGCCAGGCCCGGCCGAGGATTGTGCCCTGTCCATGCCGCCTGTCCGCTGCTACTTCATCTTCTTCACTTCGAGGTTCATGAAGGTGAAGGCCTCGCCCAGGGCGTCGCGCAGGGTCGAATTGGTGGCCACGTCGCCCAGGTCGATGCCCAACTGCACCAGGGTCTCGGCCACCGCCGGGGAGATGCCGGAGATGATGCAGCGGCAGCCCATGAGCTTGGTGGCCTTGGTGATCTTGATGAGATGGTTGGCCACCGCGGTGTCCACCGCGGCCACGCCCTGGATGTCCAGGATGATGGTCTTGGCCGAGGTCTCCTTGATCTTGGCGAGCATGGCGTTCATCATCTGCTTGGCGCGCAGGGAGTCCACCACCCCGAGGACAGGCAGGACCACGATGCCGTCCCACAGGCTGATGGCCGGGGTGGATATCTCCTGGATGGTGCGGCTCTGCTCGCGCAGGCGTTTCTCGTCGCGCACCCGCTCGGTGATGTCGATGACGTACTCCAGGCCGCCGACGATGTTGCCCTTGTCGTCCTTGAGCGGGGCCGCGGTATACTCGATGGGCACGGCGCGCCCGTCGATCTTCACCTCGTTGCGCGCGGTGCAGGCCGCGCCGCTGGCCATGGCCTGCTTCATGCGGCATTCCGGGGTCTCGCAGTGCAGGGAGTGGAACAGATCGTAGCAGCGCTGGCCCTGGATGTCCTTCCACTCCTTGCCCAGGATGGAGCGGCCGGCCGCATTCATGAAGATCACCTTCATGTCCATGTCCACGGCGAAGACCGGGGTGGGGAGCTGGTCCAGGACCTGCACCGCCAGGTCGTTGCTCATGGCCTTCATGACGGGTTTGCCTTTGCCTGCCATAGGTTCCTCCACGGGGTTGAGGCGGCTCTACGCCGCCAAGTTAGCGGAAAATCCGGATCAAGAACCCGACCGGCGCAAAGGGGCGGAGCGGGTCGGGGGCCGGATGGAAAAGTGTCTGAATATATAGCCAGAAAGCCTGGGCGCGGCAACACTGGGCTGAAACTGAGCGCCCCGAGGGCGTTCCGAGG
>JAEXTU010000386.1 GCA_023453335.1 Pseudomonadota bacterium
GTCCACAGTTTCGTTGCTTTTCTAGAAAAAATCTATAAAAAGTTTAACACCGCATTGGAATTTCTCCCCGCCGGGTATTGCGGTCTCTGGCTTCCGGTGGTAAAAGGTGGGAAAAAGTGGGAGACGAAAGCCGAGCATGGTCACCTTTCGGGGACATTCCTACCGCAGCCTGGACGACAAGGGCCGGCTCATGCTGCCTCCGGACATCCGGAGCGCGGCGGAGTCGCAGGCGTCCGGCGGGCGGCTCATGCTGACCAACTTCGACGGCTGCGTGGTGGGCTACCCGCTCACCGAGTGGGAGGCCATCGAGGAGAGCTTCAGCCGGGTGAACGTGCTCGACAAGCGCCTGCGCAACTTCCAGCGGTTCTTCATCTCCGGCGCCGTGGAGGTGACCCTGGACAAGGCGGGCCGGGTGCTGCTGCCGCCCCACCTGCGCAAGTACGCCGCCCTGGACCGCGACGTCGTGGTTGCCGGCGTGGGTCGCAAGTTCGAGATCTGGGACCAGGCCAAGTTCGAGGCTCAGAGGGCCCAGACGGAAGAGTCGTTCGACGCGGACCTGTCGGCCATGGCCGAGCTGGGCCTGGAGCTTCGGCTCTAGGAGCGGCGGTGGGCGACATGGGCCGCGACATGGAAGGGGAGGGCGGCATGTCCGGTGCGTTGCACGTGCCGGTCTTGCTGCACGAGGTGATGCACTTCTTGGCGCCCCGTCCTGGGGGCCGCTACCTGGACGGGACCGTGGGACTCGGCGGGCACAGCATGGCATTGCTTGACGCTGCCGAAGGCCAGGCGGAACTCATCGGCCTGGACCGCGATCCCGAGGCCCTCGCCCGGGCCTCGGAGCGGTTGGCCGGTTTTTCCGGGGTCCGGCTGCACAACCTGCGCTACAGCAGGTTCGCCGAGGCCGTCGCCGCCGCGGGGTGGGACGGCCTGGACGGCGCGCTCCTGGACCTGGGCGTGTCCTCCCTGCAACTGGACGACGCCTCCCGCGGCTTCAGCTTCCTGGCCGACGGTCCTCTGGACATGCGCATGGGCGCGGCCGACGGCGTTGCCCCCGCCTCCTCCCTGGTCAACCGGGCCTCCTTCGAGCGTCTGCGCGAACTCATCGGCCGCCTGGGCGAGGAGCCCCTGTGCGGCCGCATCGCCCGCTTCATCGTGTCCGAGCGGGAGAAGACCCCCTTCGAGACCACCCGGCAGCTGGCCGACTGCGTGGAGCGCGCCTACCCGGCCAAGATGCGGGCCACCGCCCGCCGCCATCCCGCCACCCGCACCTTCCAGGCCCTGCGCATGGCCGTGAACCAGGAGCTCGAGGAACTGGACTCCTTCCTGTCCGACATCGTGGGCTTCATCAAGCCGGGCGGCCGCCTGGCCGTCATCTCGTTCCACTCCCTGGAGGACCGGCTGGTGAAGCGGGCTTTCCGGGACGAGGAGAAGGGCTGCCTGTGCCCGCCCCGCCAGCCCGCCTGCACCTGCGGCCGGGTGGCCCGGCTCAAGGTGCTCACCAAAAAGCCGGTGGTCCCCTCCGAGGAGGAGAGCCAGGCCAACCCGCGCGCCCGCAGCGCCAAACTGCGCGCGGCCGAGCGCATCGTCGGGGAGGAACGGCGATGAGCCCCGCCCCGCGCCGTTCGGGTCCCGGCCTCCTGGGCTGGCTCCTGGTCCTGCTCTCCTGCACCGCCCTGGGCATGGGCCTCACCCTGGCTTGGTGCAACATCGAGCGTCTGGACCTAGCCTACCGCGCCCGCCAGCTCCAGGGCGACCTGGACGCCCATCTGGCCCTGGCCTCCAAGCTGGAGGTGGAGCGGGCCAATCTGCTGTCCCCCTACCGGCTCCAGGAAAAGGCCAAGGAGCTGGGCTTGAACCCCGCCAGTTCGGGCCGCGTGCGCAAGCTGGCCGCGGCGGAGGCCAGGCCGTGAGGACCCCGGCGCAGACCCGGGCCGGCCGCGACTGGGGCCGGATTCGCCTGGCTGCGGTGGCCGGTTTCTTCGGGGTGCTCTGGCTGGCCCTGTGGGGCCGGGCCTTCCAGGTCCAGGTGCTCATGGGCCCGAAGCTCCACCAGATGGCCAGCCGCCAGCACGAGGTGGCCGAGTCGGTGCGCGGTGAGCGCGGCCGCATCCTGGACCGCAACGGCCGCGAACTGGCGGTCAGCGTGCGCTCCCCCTCGGTCTACGCCCGCCCCCTGGAGATCGAGGACCCCCTGGCCGTGGCCCGCGCCCTGGCCGAGGCCCTGGGCGAGCGCATGCCCCATTTGCTGACCAAGCTCACCGGCCGCACCAATTTCGTGTGGATCGACCGCCAGATCGCGGACCGCACCGCGGCCAAGCTGGCCGACCTCAAGCTGCCCGGCGTGTACATCGTGGACGAGTACCGCCGCCTCTACCCGGGCGGCCACCTGGCCGGCCAGCTCCTGGGCTTCGTGGGCGTGGACGGCGAGGGCCTGGAGGGCCTGGAGAAGTCCTTCGACGCCCACCTGGCCGGCAAGACCGTGCGCCAGGCCGTGTCCCGCGACGCTAGGGGCCGCCGCCTGGACCTGGACGCCGAGAACCCGGAGGACGTGGCCGCCCGGCTGCGCGGCGCGGACTTGCGCCTGACCGTGGACGCCCACATCCAGAGCCTGGCCGAGCTGGCCCTGGCCAAGGCCGTGCCCGAGGCCGGCGGCCGCTGGGGCGGCTGCGTGGTGGTCAAGGTGGACACCGGCGAGATCCTGGCCATGGCCCAGTACCCCTTCTTCAATCCCAACGTCTACGACGAGCAGGCCCCGGCGGTGTGGAAGAACCGCCTGTCCGGCGACGCCTTCGAGCCCGGCTCCACCCTCAAGTCCTTCACCATCGCCGCGGCCCTGCAGGAGAAGGTGGTCACTCCGGACACCGTGTTCAACTGTGAGAACGGGGTCTGGAAGATGCGCGGGGCCACCATCAACGACACCCACAAGTACGGCGATCTGACCGTGAGCAAGATCGTGCGGTACTCCTCCAACATCGGCGCGGGCAAGATCGGCCTGGAGCTGGGCGCCACGCGGCTGCGCGACTACCTGGACCGCCTGGGCCTGGGCCAGCGTCTGGACCTGCCCCTGGCCGGCGAGAACCGGGGCATGCTGCGGCCACTCAAGGGTTGGACCCCGGTGGACCTGGCCACCGCCTCCTTCGGCCAGGGGGTTTCCGCCAACATGCTCCAGTCCGCCCGCGCCTTCCTCACCCTGGCCCGGGGCGGGGTCCGGCACGACCTGTCCCTGACCATGGACCCCGCGCCGGAACCGGGCGATCCGGTGAAAGTCTTCGATCCCAAGGTCGCCGCCCAGGTCCTGTCCATGCTCCGGGACGTGGTCCAGGAGGACGGCACCGGCACCAAGGCCCGCATCGCGGGCCTGGAGGTCGGAGGCAAGACCGGCACTGCCCAGAAGGCCGGGGTCGGCGGATACGGCGACAAGTACGTGGGCTCCTTCGTGGCCTTCATCCCGGCCATGGAGCCGCGCTTCATGATCATGGTCAGCGTGGACG
>JAEXTU010000394.1 GCA_023453335.1 Pseudomonadota bacterium
TCCTACCCCTATCCCAAAAACTTTTATCAGTTGGGGAGCGCTGGGGTGTTAGAAGTATTTCATGCTTGTTTTTTTCAGCTCTTTGACGCTCTGCAGGATGTCGTACTCGTCGATCCCGGTCAGGGCCGCCAGCTCGGCCACCGTGCGGCCGCAGGCCTCGGGGTCCTGGCCGTGGATCATGGTGTACACGTTGAAGGGCCAGTCCAGGCAGTTGCGCCGCACGTAGCAGTGGGAGATCTCCGGCCGCGCGGTGAACAGCTCGCCCACCTCGTCCAGCCGCTCCTCCTCCACGTACCAGGCCACCATGGCGTTGTGCCCGTACCCCGCCTTCTGGTGGCGCAGCGTGGCCCCGAACCGCCGGATTGCGCCGGAGGCCTTGAGTTCCTGGAGGAGGCGCAGAACCTCTTCCTCGGTGGCGCCGCAGGCCGCGGCGATGTCCGCGAACGGGGTCGCCGAGTCCGGCAGGTCCCCCTGCACCAGTCCCAGAATGGCCCGCTCCCGGGCCGTGAATTCACGCGTGGCCATGCTCGCTGCACTCTCCTTCACGGGAATCCCCGGTGTACCCGAGCCGCTCCCGGGTTGCAACCGGGACAGGGGAGAGGTATTCCTGGGGAGCCGGCCGCGGGCCGGAAAACGACCTGGAGGTTTCCATGAAAGTCGCGGTTGTCGGCGGCGGGGCCTGGGGAACCACCCTGGCCAACGCCCTGGCCAAGAAGGGCGTGGCCACCACCATGTGGGTGCGCGAGATGGAGGTGGTGGCCAAGATCAACGCCACCCGGGAAAACGAGTGGTACCTGCCCGGCGTGAAGCTGGACAAGCGCCTGGAAGTCACCGGCGACATGGCCCACGCCGCGGCCTCGGCCGACGTGCTGCTCTTCGTCACCCCCTCCCAGCACTACCGCTCGGTGCTCGGCTCGTTCAAGCCGCTCCTGCCCGCCCGGCCGGTGTGCGTGTGCGCCAACAAGGGCATCGAGCTGGACTCCCTGATGACCATGTCCCAGGTCACCGAGGACGTGCTCGGCCCGCTCAAGCCGCGCTTCGCCATGCTCTCCGGCCCCACCTTCGCCTTCGAGGTCAGCCGCGAGATGCCCACCGCCATCGTGCTGGGCTGCGCAGACAAGAAGCTGGCCAAGGAGCTCCAGGCCACCTTCTCCACCGACTACCTGCGGGTCTACACCAACCCGGACTTTCGCGGGGTGGAGCTGGGCGGGGCCTTCAAGAACATCATCGCCATCGCCGCGGGCGTGGCCGACGGCCTGGGCTTCGGGTCCAACGCCCGCGCCGCCCTCATCCCCCGCGGCCGGGCCGAGAGGGGCCGCCGGGGCCGCGCCTTGGGCGGGGACCCCGCCACCCTCACCGGCCTCTCCGGCATGGGCGACCTGGTGCTCACCTGCACCGGCGAGCTCTCCCGCAACCGCACCGTGGGCGTGAAGCTGGGCAGGGGCCAGAAGCTCATGGACATCCTCAAGGAGATGCGCGCCGTGGCCGAAGGCGTGAAGACCACCGAGGCGGTCCACTCCCTGGGCCGCAAGCTCAAGGTCGAAATCCCCATCACCGACCAGGTCTACCAGGTCCTCTACAAGGACAAGGACCCCAAGACCGCGGTCAAGGAACTCATGGCCCGCGGCCTCAAGGGCGAGATGTAGCCCGCCGCACGAAGGCAAAACAAACGGCCCGGGACGCGAGTCCCGGGCCGTTCTCGTTTACGTGAGTCCGGTTACTTCCCGGACAGGAACATGGCCCATACCTGCCGGCTGCGCGGCCCGTCCCACTCGCAGAAGAACACGCCCTGCCAGGTGCCGAGCTGGACCCGGCCGCCTTCCACGATGAGGGTCAGGCCCGGCCCCATGAGGCTGGACTTGATGTGAGCGTCGGAGTTGCCTTCGACGTGGCGGTAGTCGCCATGCCGGGGCACGAGCGTGGCCAGGCTCGCCACCATGTCCCGCACCACGTCCGGGTCCGCGGCCTCGTTCACGGTGAGCGCGCCGGTGGTGTGCGGGCACCAGAGGTGGAGCAGCCCGTCGCCCCAGCCCTGGTCCCCCACCAGCCGCTGCACCGCGGCCGTCAGGTTCACCATTTCTTCGCGGCGGGATGTTTTAACGCTCAGCTTTTCCATATCTGCTCCTCATGGCCGGGGGAGAGGGAACCCCCCCATACTGGGGGTTCCAAGGGGCCGTCGGCCCCTTGGCCCCCGGAGGGCAACCTCTTACGCCTCGACCGGCTTGTCCGCGCCCACGATGAAGACCGGGTTGTGGGCTGCGAGGTGGAGGTCGTCGGCCAGGGGGCGGGACTCGGCCGCGTTGACCAGGGTGACGAACACCGGCCAGCCGCGGTCCGCGAGGTGCTTGCGCACGCGCTCTAGGGTGGAGAGCAGCACCACGGAGCAGGCCAGGCGGCCGCCCGGGGCCAGGCGCCGGCAGGCGGCGTCGAGCACCGCGTCGCTCTTGGACAGGCCGCCGCCGATGAAGATGCGGTCCGGGTCGGGCAGGTCGTCCAGACAGCCGGG
>JAEXTU010000014.1 GCA_023453335.1 Pseudomonadota bacterium
CGCCCGGGAGGAGTCCGAAAAGACCCTCTCCGCCCTGCGCCACGAGCTGAACTTCGATTTCTAGAAGCGGCGGATTGCCGCACGGAGAGGCGGGCGGCCCCGGGGCCGTCCGCGTTTTTTATACGACGCGCGCCGGCGCTAGAGCCCACCCCCCTTCGGGGTCCAGGAATCCAGGGCGGCGAACGCCCCGGCCTGGATGAGCAGGGAAAGCTGGAGGTGGTTGAGCCCGCTTCCGGCCACCAGCGGGTCCAGGTCGCGTTGGTACTCAGCCGCGTGTTGGTCCAGGAACTGCACGTATTCCAGCAGGGCCAGGGCCAGGCCCTGCGGGCTTCGGTCGGCCATGCGCTCCAGCCGGCCGGGCAAGAGCTGCGACCCGACCTGGCGCACGAACCGCCCCACCCACTTGGCGATGAGGTCCCCGGGGATCTCGGGCAAAAGCGCGGCCAGGGCCGCCGGGTCCCTGACCTCCACCGGTCCGCCCTCCCGGGCCATGGCCTCCAGGCCGGCGGCCACCTCCCCGGGCTTGGGCCGGCGGGCGTACAGCCCCACCAGGTCGTCATACAGGCGTTGTTCGCGCGGGTCTTCGGGCCGCATAGGGCAGTCTCCTGAGTTTTCCCGACGATACACCGGGGACAGGGTCAAGACAATGACGAAGCCGATTCTTCCTCCCGGCTCGCAGACCACCGCGGCTTTCCCATATTGGTTTTATCCAGTTCGGCAGAATTCTTGCAACATGCGCGGGGACCAACGTTCGACCTCATACATCCAGGACGGAGACCCCATGAAGGAAAAATACGTCGAACCCATGTATGTCCAGACCCCGGGCGGCCTGCCCGCGGAGCTCATGAACCTCTCCCTGGACGAGACCTGCCGCCATCTGGACAACCACCTCGGCAACTTCTTGCTGGACGGCGCAGTGACCTCGGTCTACCTGAACCGGCTGGCCTCGGACGACAAGCTCGCCGAGAATCCCGCGGCCCTGTCCTGCCTGAGCTACCTCCTGCGCAAGTACATCCAGATCGAGCCCTTCGAGAAGAACGGGCTGGGCATGGCCCAGCATTTCGTGAAGGATGACCGGATCGCCCCCCTGCTCGCCTTCCTGCACAAGCTCGAATCGGTGCCCAACACCGACCTGGAGCGCGGCGATGCCCACTGGATGAATTCCCGGGCGGACGAGGCCCGCCGGAGCTTCAGCCGGGTCCTGTCCCGCCAACCCGCCCATCTCCTGGCCGCGGATCGATTGCTGCGCATCGACGTGGCCGAGGGGGAGGCCCCCGGCGACTGGCTGCACGCCTTCCGCTGTCCCAGCCAGGCCAAGGAGTTCTGGAACCGCAAGGTGTTCCAGGCCTACGCCCGGGTCAACCGGGTGGAGGAATCCATGGCCCTGTGGCCCGGGATGAACGAAAAGGACATGGACGAGCTCACCCTGAACCTGGCGGCCGAGGTTTTCGTCAAGGCCGGGGACCGGGCCAAGGCCGCCCGGCTCTACGCCGCCTCCCTGCGCCTGGACCCCCTGCAGGACGCGGTGCGCCGCCGCCTGGACCAGCTCTCCTCGCCCTTTGTTCCCAATCCCCGGCTGGTGGGCGAGCGCAGCGTGAACATCTACCTCTACACCTGGAACAAAGCCGACATGTTCGGCCATACCCTGGAGAGCCTGGCCGCCACGGACATCGGCGGCGCGGGCATCAAAATCCTGCTCAACGGCTGCACCGACCACAGCCGGGACGTGGCCCATCGCGCCCATGAGATGTTCCCCAACAACCCGGTGGAGATCATCGAGTTGCCGGTGAACGTGGGCGCTCCCGCGGCCCGCAACTGGCTCATCGCCCAACCCGACACCCAGCGCGCCGACTACACCGCCTTCCTGGACGACGACGTGGACGTGCAGCCCGACTGGCTGGCCCACTTCCTGACCGTGGCCGAGGCCACGCCCAGGTTCGGGGTGATGGGCTGCAAGGTGCTCTTCCCCGAGCAGCCCCGCCACTATCAGTACCTGTTCCGCAACGTGGCCATTGCCAAGCCCGGCTTCTTCCGGATCAGCCTGGTCACGCCCAACAACCAGGTGGACAACAACGTCTACGACTTCGTGCGGCCCACGGACAACGTCATGGGCTGCCTGCACATGTTCTCCCGCGAGGCCCTGGCCGCGCACCCCCGCTTCGACATCCGCTTCTCCCCCTCCCAGCTCGACGACATCTCCCACGACCTGGACCTCCGGCTGGACGGCTACGCCGTGGTCTACACCGGCCTGGTGGAGTGCATCCACCACCAGAGCTCCGGGGTGGGCATCCACTCCCGCAAGGACCTGGCAAAGCTGGGCAACGTCATGGGCAACGACGTGAAGCTGTGCTTCAAGTACCTGGACCGGCTGGAGGAGTTCGGGGCCCTGCGCAACCCGCCCGCCCTGCTGGCCGGGGAGCGCTTGCACCAGTTCGCGGCGCGGATGAACCAGACCGCGGTCGCGGCCTCGGCCTAGCCGACCCGCTTTCATGCGATGACAGGCCCGGACCGCACGGTCCGGGCCTTTTCTATGGCCCTTCGGCAATATCCAGGCGGGCCGGTCCCTCGGCCGGAAAGGCCACGGTGATTGCCCCCACGGCCCCCGTGGTCCACAGGGGAATGCCCCGGCGCTCCAGTTCGGCCTGCACCTTGGCCCCGGGAAACCCGTAGCTGTTGTGCTCCCCGACCGCGGCCAGGGCCAGGCGGGGGGCAACCCGGCCGTAGAGTTCAGGAACCAGCGAGGAGTTCGCCCCGTGGTGGGGCAGCACCAGGACCTCGGCCCCCAGGTCGGGGTTACGGGCCAGCAGGTCCGCGAGCCCGGGCCGCTCCAGGTCGCCGCAGAGCACGGCCAGGCCCCGGCCGCGCCAGGCCAGGCGCAGGGCCAGGGAGGTGTCGTTGGTGTTCTTGTACCGGCCTCCCGGCGCGGGGTGCAGGATCTCCAGAGTCAGGTCCGGGGCCAGGGCGTGCGCCTCGCCGGCAGCCCAGACTTCAGGGGTGAGCCCGCTGGACGCCAGGGCCGCGGCGAAATCCTCGCCCAGCCGGCCCTCGGGCAGGAGACCGTTGCCCGCGAACCGGGCCACCCGGAAGCGCCGCAGGACGTGGACCAACCCTTGGGAATGGTCCGCGTCCTGGTGGCTGAGCGCCACCAGGTCCAGCCGGGGCGGCCGGTTGGCGGTGAGGGCCGGGCCGGTTACCGCCCGGCCCAGGTCGAAGGTGCGCGAAACGCTCCCCCCGCCGTCCACCAGCAGCCGCATCCCGCCCGGGGCCTCCACCAGCACGGCCTGGCTCTGCCCGGTGTCGAGCAGGGTCAGGCGCACCTCATTGCGGGCGGCGTCCCCGCCCCGCATGAGGGCCGGGGCCAGGAGCAGGGACAGGCCCAGCCCGGCGGCCAGGGCCGCGGTCCGGGGCCGGAACCGGGCCAGGCCCGCGGCCAGCGCCAGGAGCAGGAAGTGCCCGAGCAGGGCCGGCCAGGCCGGCCGCAGCACGGCCAGGGAGGGCAGCAGGCCGCCGTCCTGGGCCAGGCCGAGCACCTTCAGGCAGGCCTCCGCCAAGGCCGCGTCCGCGCCCAACACGGCCTGGCCCAGGCCGGCGGTCCAGGGCAGCGCGGCCAGGGCCATCCCCACCAGGCCCGCGGGCAGCACGGCCAGCCCGAGCACCGGCAGCCAGAACAAGTTGGGCAGGAAGTTGAGCGGCACGTCCCCGAAATCCCAGGCCATGATCGGCGCCAGGACCAGGTTGGCGGCCACCGAGGTGGCCAGCAGCCCGGCCGCGGCCAGGGCCAGGCCGCGCCAGCGCCGGTCCCGGGTCAGCGGCTCAAGGCGACGCATGGCCGGGGGCACAAAGGCGATGATCCCGGCCACGGCCAGGGCCGACAGCTGGAGGCGCAGGTCGTAGGCCGAGAGCGGCGAGGCCAGGAGGATCCCGGCCAGGGCCAAGAGCAGGCCGTCCACCGCCACCCGGCCCCGACCCAGGAGCAGGAGCAGGCCCCAGGAGGCGAACATGAGGAAGGAGCGGACCAGGCTGGGAGTGGCCCCGCCCAGCCAGAGGTAGCCCAGGGCCAGGGGCAGGGCCAGGAGCACCCCCAGCCGGGGCCGCGGCACGACCAGGAGAAGCCCCGGTCGCGCCCGGCCGGCCAGCCAGGCCAGGGCGAAGCCCAGGCCGC
Source organism: Pseudomonadota bacterium (assembly GCA_023453335.1). Lineage (GTDB taxonomy): Bacteria > Desulfobacterota > Desulfovibrionia > Desulfovibrionales > Desulfovibrionaceae > UBA6814. Next base: position 4,163 of record JAEXTU010000014.1, read on the forward strand.
ACACGAAGCCCAGGTGCAGGCCGGACAGGGCCAGGCTGTGCGACAGGGAGGCGTCGCGGAACAAGTCGGTGGTGGCCGGGTCCAGCAGGGAACGATCGCCCAGGAGCAGGGCCAGGAGCACGGCGCGGCCCTGGCCTGGCTGCTCATCATGCTCCCCGCCGGGCCCGGAAACGGCCCGGCGCAGGTGCTCGCGCAACCGCCAGGCCGCGCCCTCCGCGGCCGGACCCAGCTCCAGGTCCTTGCCGCCCCGGGCGTAGGCCCGGTGGAACACACCCTGCCGGGCGCGGTAGAAGTCGTAGTCCCAGGTGCCAGGATTGCGGAACCCGCCCACGGGCAGCACCCGCAGCCGGCCCTGCACCTCGCGGCCCGGGCCGGGCCGCTCCGGCGGCCAGTCCCAGGCCAGGAGCAGCCGGCCGGGCAGGGAATACTCCGGCTCGCCGTCCGGCGGCGTTATCCGGACCTGGTCGAGGAAGAGATTGATGCGGCCGGCGTCGCGGGGCTCCACCTCGGCCACCACCCCGCGCACCGCCAGCTTGCCCCCCGGCTCCAGCCAGGCCGGATCCGGGCCGGGCGCGGCGGGCAGCCAGGCCCAGGCCCAGGCAGCGCCGAGCAGGAAGCAGGCCGCGAAAAGCAGGCGCCCGGACCGGCGCAACCCGCCCCGGGCCAGCAGCCAGGCCAGGCCCAGGGCCACGGCCGCCGGCAGGGTGAACACCGGCAGGAACAACCCCAAGCCGAAGGCGCAGAACAGGATTTCCCAGAACAGCAGCCCGGGCAGGGACCCCGAGCCGGCGGACGGGCCGTCCTGGTCGCGCATGGCCGGGCGGGCCGGCTATTCCTTGGCCCGGGTAATGTTGGCGCCGACAGCCTTGAGCTTGGCCTCGATGTTCTCGTAGCCCCGGTCCAGGTGGTAGATGCGGGCCACCTCGGTGGTGCCCTGGGCGGCCAGACCGGCAATGACCATGGCGGCGCCGGCCCGGAGGTCACAGGCCTGCACCGGCGCGCCGGTGAGCTTGTCCACCCCTTCAATGACGGCGATCTTGCCGTCCACCTGCACCTGAGCGCCCATGCGGCGGATCTCATCCACATAGCGGTAGCGGCTGTCCCAGACGCCCTCGGTGATGACGCTGGTGCCCTCCGCCATGCACAGTGCCACGGCAATCTGAGGCTGCATGTCGGTGGGGAAGCCGGGGTAGGGCAGGGTCTTCACATTGGTGCGGGTGAGCCGGCGGTTGGGGTCCCGGCGAACCAGTACGGAATCGTCGGATTCCTCCACCTCCACCCCCATCTCCACCAGCTTGGCGGTGATGCAGTCCAGATGCTTGGGAATTACATTGTGAATCAGCACGTCCCCCCCGGCTGCGGCCACGGCAGCCATGTAGGT
>JAEXTU010000051.1 GCA_023453335.1 Pseudomonadota bacterium
GCCCGGGTGAGCGGCAGACCGCGCGGGCAGCGCAGGGTGCAGGAGTAGCAGGCCGAACACATCCAGAAGGTCTTGCTCCCGAGCACCTCGTCGCTGAACCCGAAGAGCAGGGCGCGCCACATCTGGCGCGGGGTCAGGTCCATGGACGCGGCGTTGGGGCAGGAGGCGGTGCAGGTCCCGCACTGCATGCAGGCCCGGACCATCTCCCGGACCTCGTCCAGGGGGTCGGCCAGGCCGGGCTCGGGCCGGCGCAGGGTGGTGGGCAGGTTGGTGTCGGCGCGCATGGTGTCTCCTTATGGCCTCAGGCCAGTTCCTCCAGGGCGGCGTCGATGGAGCCCATGACCTGGGCGTCGTCGAAGCCCCGGAGCACGGCCGCGCTGTTGGGGCAGACCGCGGTGCAGGCGCCGCAGCCCTGGCAGAGGATGGCATCCACCTCGATGCGGTCGTCCTCCAGGTTCATGCGGCGTGCGCCGTAGGGGCACACGTCGATGCAGCGGCCGCAGCGGGAGCACAGGGAGTGGCGCACCTCGGCCACCACGTTGCCGGCGTCCAGGCGCTCGCCGGAGAGGATGCGCAGGGCGCGCTGGGCCGCGGCCTTGGCCGAGGCCACGTGCTCGCCCATGTTGCCGGGGGCGCGGGCCAGACCGGCCATGAACACCCCGTACTTGAGGAAGTCCACCGGCCGCCACTTGGGCTCGGCCTCGCGGTAGAACCCGTCCTCGGTGAGGGGCACCCCGAATTGCTCGGCCAGCTCCTCCACGTCGTTGGGCTCCACCCCGCCGGACAGGGCCAGGATGTCCGGCCGCACCTGGATCTCCCCGCCCAGCACCGGGTCGTAGGCGGTGATGACCGGATGGCCGTTGTCGAACTCCACCCGGGGCCGCTGCTTGAGGCTGTAGCGGATGAAGACCGCGCCCAGGCGGCGGGCCTCGGTGTAGAAGTGCTCCATGAACCCGTAGCTCATGATGTCGCGGTAGAACACGTAGGCCTTGAGGTTCGGGTTCTTGCGGAACAGGGCGTGCAGGTTCTTGAGCGCGCCGGCGCAGCAGATCCGGGAGCAGTAGTTGCGGCCCTCCTCGCGGGAACGCCAGCACTGGATCATGGCCACCGAGGACAGTGCCCCGGCGTCCAGGGCCCCCGAGGCCAGGCGGTCCTCCAGCTCGCGCTGGGTGAGGGTGGCAGGATGCACCCTGAACCCGTAGTCGTAGACCTTGGCCTCCCGGCCGCCGGTGGCCAGGATGGTGGCCCCGTGCTCGATGGTGGCCACCCCGTCCCGGCCGTAGAGCACGGTGGAGAAGGCCCCGGCCCGGCCCATGCTGAGCACCACCCGGGAGTCGGTGCGCACCGTGATGTTGGGGTGCTTCTCCACCTGCTCCACCAGGTCGGCCATGTAGCGCTGCGGGTCGCGGCCCTCCAGGGTGGTGCGCAGCTTCACGGCCTGGCCGCCCAGGGCCTCCTCGCTCTCCACCAGGGTCACCGGGTAGCCGTGGTCGGCGATGCCCACTGCCGCGGTCATGCCGGCCAGCCCGCCGCCCACCACCAGGGCCTGGCGGTATACCGGGGCCGCGCCGGCCCGGCGGCGGGTGTCGGCCCGCACCAGCTTGGCCAGGGCCATGTTCAGGGTGGCGAACACCTCCCGGCCCAGGGCTGCGCGGTCGTGGTCCTCTTCGCGGGACGCGGCCCTGGCCGGGGTATAGATGTCGGCCACGTCCATGAGCGCCGGGTTGAGGCCGAGCGTGGCGCCCAGCTCCCGCAGCCGCGGCACGTAGGCGTAGGGCATGCAGGCCCCGAGCAGGATGCGGTTGGGCCGCTTCTCCCCGGCCAACTCCGCGATCCTCTCCCAGCCCGGGGCGGTGCACCCGGCGTCGATGCAGGCCACGGCCGCCACCGCGGGCTGGGCCGCGAGGCGGGCGACGAGCGCGTCCATGTCCACCGCGGCCTCCAGCACCGGGCAGGAGGTGCACAAGGCCACCAGCACCCGGGGGGCCTCCCGGCCCACGTCGCGGTACTCGGGCTCGGGCTCGGCCACCTTCTCCTTGAGCGGGGCGTAGAGGTTGATGAGGCGCGAGGCCTCCATGGCCGCGGCCCCGGCGGTGATGAGCGACTCGGCGATGTCCCGCGGCGCGCCGGCCGAGCCCGCGGCGAACACCCCCAGCCGGGTTGTGCGCGAGGGGTCGAAGTGGCGGGTGCGCAGGAACCCGTAGTCGTTCAGCTCCACCTGGGCCGCCGTGGCCAGGGCCGGCAGGTCCCTGGGCGGCCGCGCGCCCACGGCCAGGACCAGCAGGTCGGCGTCCTCCTCCTGGAGCTGTCCCGCGTCGTCCATCCAGCGCAGGCGAAGGCCCCCGGGGTCGTCGGGCGAGGGCATGGCGGTGTGGATGCGGCTCTTCACGAAGCGCACCCCGGCCTCCTCCGCGGCGGTGTCGCGGTAGCGCTGGTAGTCGCGGCCGAAGGTGCGCATGTCCATGCTGAAGATGGTGGCCGCGGCGGGCTGGCCGTTCTCGTCCCGGACCATACGCCGGGCCAGCATGGCCTCCTTGATGGAGATCATGCAGCACACCGAGGAGCAAAAGTCCGCGCCCTTGGCCACGTCGCGGGAGCCCACGCACTGCAGCCAGGCGATGCGCCTGACCGGCCGGCTGTCGCCGGGCCGGGCGAGCTTGCCGCCCGTCGGGCCATTGCCCGAGAGCATGCGCTCGAACTCCACCGAGGTGACCACCCCGGGCAGCACCTTGTAGCCCAGGGTGTCGGCCCCGAAGGACTCGGCGCAGGGCGTGTAGGTATCGAACCCGGTGGCCAGCACCACCGCGGCCACCGCCAGCTCCAGGCGCTTTTCCGAGGCCGCCCGCAAAAAGGCCTTGTCCAGGGCCGGCACCGCGGTCTTGGCCGTGAGCGGCTTGGCCAGGGTGAGCCGGGCCCCGACCGCGCGCAGCCGGGCCGCCAGGTCCGCATGTCCCGGACCGGCCAGCAGCACCACCTCCAGCCCGGGCTTAAGCTCCAGGGCGCGGGCCAGGAAGCGCTCCGGCTCCAGGCCGGGTAGGTCCAGGTCCAGGAGGAGCATGCAGAGCTTCTCGTCCTTGGCCGCCCGGTCCAGGGCCTCCTCGGGCGAGGCCGCGGCGGCGAAGGGGAAGAGCTGGTCCTTGAGGAGGTCGGCCGTGGACTCGGCCAGCCCGGGCTCGGCGCTGGCCAGGAGCACGTGGAAGGAGGCGCGGCGGGCGAACTTGAAGTCGATGGCCTCGGTGGGGCAGGCCTCGTGGCAGCGCCAGCAGCGCAGGCAGTGCTCCAGGTCCACCACGTAGGCATTGGGGATGTTGTGGGGAATGGGCAGGTGCACCGCGGCCCGCTCGGTGAGCCCGGCGTTGAACTCGCTGGGCACCCGTACCGGACACACCGCGGAGCAGGCCCCGCAGCCGATGCACTTGGTGGGGTCCACGAAGCTGGAGCCCTGGCGCAAAAACGCGGTGAACTGGCCGGGGTCGCCGTCCAGCCCGGTGAGCTCGGTGGAGAGGAACATGTCGATGTTCTTGTGGAACAGCCCCTTGCGCATGCAGAACTGGGACGAGCTGTCCCGCTCGGTGAGCGGCAGCATCTTGCACATGCCGCAGGCGTTGGTGGGGAATTGGTAATCAAGTTGGGCGAGCAGGCCGCCCAGGTGTGGCTTGCGGTCCACCAGCGCCACCTTCTGCCCGGTTTCGGCCAGGTCCAGGGC
>JAEXTU010000144.1 GCA_023453335.1 Pseudomonadota bacterium
GACCAGGTGCACGGCAGGCACGCTGCGCTGCCGGGCCTGCTCCAGCCAGGGACGGGCGCTGGCCTCGGCATCCTGGCGGTACTGGTCCTGCAGGCCCTGGTCGGCCCGGTTGCGGGAGCGGGCCGGGGCCAGCACGGTGAGGAACACCGCCTCGGCCCCCATGCGCCCGGCCAGGCCCAGGGCGTATTCGGCCAGGCGGGGAGCCAGGTGCGCGCCCCGCGACACCACGAGCACCCGGCGGTTGCCCGCAGCGTCGCGGCGCAGCACCTCGGCGGCCCGGCCCTGCTCGCCGGCCTCGGCCCAGGCCAGGGCCTCGGACATGCAGTCCAGGCGGTCCATGGCCGAGCGCCGGGCGACCTTCACCCCGTCCGGGGCCTGGTCGCCCATGAGCCGGCGCTTGCCCCTGGCCACCAGTCCGGCCAGGGCGCCCTGCTGCTTGGACTCCTTGCGGGGCATGGCTACTCCGCCCGCATCTCGGGCCGCTTGGCCTGGGTGGCGGTCTTCTGGGTGCGCTTGGCCTTGCGGGTCATCCGCTCCAGGTCGTCCAGAAGGGGCTTGGCCTCCTGGACGGCGTTGCGCTCGATGAAGGCAAGGGCGGCATACACGGTCTCGATCTGTTCGCGAATGCTTCCCATCTTCCTATCCTCCTGGCTTGTCCTGGCGTGGACGTTGCAATTTGCCCCACATAGTCCAAGACCCGTGCCAGGTTGCCGATAGGTTGATAACAAGCTGAAATACAACGAATAACCTCAAAAGAGGCCGGACCGGATTCCTCGGCGCCCGTTGCAGATTACAACACCCTGGTGTATGCTCCGAAAAAGAGCGCTGGAATTCTTGGGTTTTTTCCGAACGGTGGGGTGTTCGCCTTTGCAACACGCCGGGGCCGCGCGGCGACGGAGGACCCATGATCTTTTTCAAGAAGCTGGAAGAGCCCGGGGACGAGGCCGAGCAGGGCGAGGTCGCCAAGCTCCGCGCCCGGGCCGAGGCCGCCTCCCTGCCCGAGGCCGCGGCCAAGGCCGTGCAGAGCGAACTGGCCCGGCTGGAGAAGACCGACCCCTCGGTGGCCGAGTACTCCATTGCCTACAACTATGTGGAGTACGTGCTCTCCCTGCCCTGGAACGTGCTCACCCCGGACAGCCTGGACCCGGCCCACGCCCAGTCCGTGCTGGAGTCCAGCCACGCCGGCCTGGCCCAGGTCAAGGACCGCATCCTGGAATTCCTGGCCGCCCGCTCCATGCGCTCCCAGGCCAAGCCCTCGGTGCTGGTGGTGGACGACGAGGCCATCGCCCGCGACAACCTGGCCCACATCATGGCCAAGGACGGCTACGCGGTGCAGACCGCGGCCAACGGGGTGGAGGCCCTGGACAAGGTCAGGCGCTTCGAGATCGACCTCATCATCACCGACCTCAAGATGGAGCGCATGGACGGGATGCAGCTCCTGCAGGAGGCCAAGGCCGCCTCGCCGTCCACCGAGATCATGCTGGTCACCGGCTTCGCCACGGTGGACACCGCGGTCAAGGCGCTCAAGACCGGGGCCGTGCACTACCTGTCCAAGCCCATCGAGATCGCCGAGCTGCGCGAGGCGGTGCGCGGCATCCTGGCCGCCCGCACCGCGCGCCTGGGCTTCCAGCGCGCCCCCATCCTCTGTTTCGTGGGCCCCCCCGGGGTGGGCAAGACCTCGGTGGGCATGGCCGTGGCCGAGGCCCTGGGCCGGCGCTTCATCCGCATCTCCCTGGCCGACCTGCGCGACGAGTCCGAGCTGCGCGGCCACCGCCGCACCTACGTGGGCGCCCTGGCCGGCCGCATCATGCAGGGCATCCGCGCCGCAGGGGCGCGCAACCCGGTGTTCATGCTCGACGAGATGGACAAGATCGGCCACGACGTGAAGGGCGACCCGGCCGCCGCGCTCCTGGAGATCCTGGACCCGGAGCAGAACCGCCGTTTCCTGGACCGCTACCTGGACGTGCCCTTCGACCTGTCCGGGGTCATGTTCATCGCCACGGCCAACGGCCTGGAGCGGCTGCAGGGCCCCCTCCTGGACCGGCTGGAGGTGGTGCCCTTCTCCGGCTACTCCGAGGCCGAGAAGATGGAGATCGCCCGGCGCTTCCTCATCCCCCGCCAGCTGCGGGAGCACGGCCTGTCCCAGCCCTACCCCACCGTCACCGACCCGGCCCTGCGCGCCATCATCCGCGACCACACCAACGAGGCCGGGGTGCGCAGCCTGGAGCGGGAGATCGCCCGGGTCTGCCGCAAGCTGGCCCGCATCTGCCTGGAGGAGAAGCGCACCTGCCACGAGGGCGAGATCGGCCCGGAGCTGGTGGCCTCCCTGCTCGGCCCCCGGCGCTTCACCCACGAGGCCGCGGAGCGCACGCCCCAGGTGGGGGTGGCCGCGGGCCTGGTGTGGTCCGACGCCGGCGGCGAGATCGTGTTCGTGGAGGCCACCCGCATGCCCGGGGCCAGCCAGCTCCTGCTCACCGGCAACCTGGGCGGGGTGCTCAAGGAGTCGGGCCAGATCGCCCTGTCCTACCTGCGCAGCAATGCGGAGCGCTACGCCATCCCCGCGGACTTCTTCAGCGGCCACGACCTGCACGTGCACATCCCCGCGGGCGCGGTGTCCAAGGACGGCCCCTCGGCGGGCCTGACCATCGCCGCGGCCCTGGCCTCGCTGCTCTCGGGCCGGCCGGTGCGGCCGGACGTGGCCCTGTCCGGGGAGATATCCCTGTCCGGCCGGGTGCTGCCCGTGGCCGGGGTGCGGGAGAAGATCCTGGCCGCCCTGCGCGGCGGGGTGAAGACCGTGGTGCTGCCCGCGGGCAACGCCGCGGACGGGGAGGCGGTGCGCCGCACCGTGCCCGAAATGCCCGAAATCGTGCTGGCCGAGGACGCGGCCCAGGGCCTGGCCGCGGCCCTGTCCCCGGCCCAGGGATAGGCAGGAGACGCGCCATGCCCCAGCTCCTTTTCCATTCCTTCGCCCTGAACATCCGCCAGAAGGTGGTCCTGGGCATCGTGGTGTCCCTGCTCGGCCTGGGCCTGCTCGGCAGCATCTCCTACCGGCTGCTGGCCCAGATCGAGGAGGCCCTGCGCCTGGCCGAGGTGGTGGACGACCTGAACAACACCATCCTCGAGGTGCGGCGCTACGAGAAGAACTACCTGCTCTACGCCAACCCCGACGACGCCCGGGAGACCCTGGATTACATCCAGAAATCCCTGGACATCATGCAGGGCATCACGCCCGAGCACGGGGAGGAGGACAGCTTCGCGCTCTTGCGCATCGAGTTGCTCAAATACCGCGAGAACTTCGCCCACATGGCCCCGGAAGAGGGCAAGCCCAAGGAGGGCTCGGCCCTGCGCGAGATGGGCAAGGACCTGGTGGCCACCACCCAGAAGATCGTGCTCACCCAGCGCGAGCACATCTTGCGCATCGTGGCCACCCTCAAGGCCCAGCTCCTGCTCTCCATCTGCTCGCTGCTCGGCCTGGGCGGGGTGGTGGCCTGGTTCGTGGGCCGCAAGATCGTGCACGCCCTCACCCTCATCGAGCGCGCCACGGTGCAGATC
>JAEXTU010000097.1 GCA_023453335.1 Pseudomonadota bacterium
CCTGGGCCAGGGCCTTGGCCAGGCCATCGGGCAGGGCCTTGTAGTCGCTGTCCTGGCGCAGGCGCACCAGCCGCTCCAGCCAGGCCTCCACCGAGGCGGGGTAGACCTTGAGGGCCCTGTCCAGCCACTTGCGGCCCTCGGGCTCCTGGCCCTTGGCCGCGGCCTCCTGGGCCTGGCGCACCAGGTAGTGGGCCTCGGCCAGGGGGTAGCCCAGGCTGGCATAGTGCTTGGCCGCGCCGGCGAAGTCCCCGGACAGGGCGGCCAGCCGGGCCAGCTCCAGGATGATGAACTCGGTGTCGCCCTCGGTCTTGCGGGCCTGCTCAAAGGCCCCGATGGCCCGGTCCAGGAACCCGCCCCGCTTGAAGTCCATGCCCAACTCGAACCAGGCCTTGGCCTTGAAGGCGGTGTCCAGCCCGGGCCGCACGATGAGGTTCTGGCGGATCTGCACCGCGCGCTCGATCTCGCCCTGGGCGCGGTAGAGATTGCCCAGAGCCAGGTAGATCTCCACCGCGTCCGGGTTGTTGCGCACCACCCGGGACAGCTCGCTGATGGCCGCCAGGGTGTCGCGCGACACAGGCAGGCCGGTGTCCTGAGCCTGGCCCGACACCGGGGGCGGAGCGTCGTGCTCGGGCCGGCGCGGTCCGCCCAGGTTCTTGAACCACTTGAGCATGGCCGCGGGCTACTGCCCCTCGCCCGCCGCGGACTCGGGGGCCGCGGGATACCCCTTGTCCTCCAGGGGCAGGGTGCGCAGGGAATTGACCTCCTGCTCCAGGGTGGCCATGCGGCCGCGGCACTGCGAAAGCTCACGGGACAGGCGCAAGCGCTCCAGGAAGAAGAAGAGCACGGTGGCCAGGCCGCCCAGGAAGAAGGCCCCCAGGATGAGGAAGTACACCGGGTAGTCGATGGAGAACCAGGCGGCCCCGGCCAGGGTCAGGGCCAGGGGCACGGTGGCCTTGAGGGCGTCCATGTTCTGGGCGAACAGGGTCATGGTCAGGACGAAGAAGGCCAGGAGGGCCAGGAACTTTATGTAGCGCATGAATCCTCCGCAAGCCCGGGTCAGGCCCCGAGCCGGTCGAAATGGGGCTTCAGGTTGGCGTAGGTGGACGACAGGGCCTCGGGGATGACCCGGGTGTCGCAGGCCACGGCCATGAAGGAGGCGTCGCCCACCCAGCGGGGCACCAAGTGGAAGTGCAGGTGCTCCCGGATGCCCGCGCCCGAGGCCTCGCCGATGTTCAGGCCGATGTTCACCCCCTGCGGCTTGAAGTGCGCAGTGAGGATGCGCACGCAGGCCTGGAGCAGGTCCATGGCCTCGTGGCTCTCCTCGGGGGTGAGGTCCATGAGGTTCATCACGTGCCGGTAGGGCGTGACCATGAGGTGGCCGTTGTTGTACGGGTACTTGTTCATGATCACGAAGTTCTGGCGGCCGCGGAACAGGACCAGCCGGTCGGTGTCCCCGCGGGTGTGCTGCGGCAGGCAGAACACGCATTCGTCGGGCTTGGGGCCCAGGATGTAGTCCAGACGCCACGGCGCCCACAGCACGTCCATGTTGCTCCTACGTCTCTCCGGTTCGCACGCACAGGCGATCGGCCTCGGCCACGTCGCCGTTGGCCACCCCCAGGAAATTCCGCATGGGCCCCAGGCCGGTGACCAGGGGCAGGTCAATGTACGGGTTGGCCGCGCTCCTGTCGAGCCCCGGCAGGATGCCCACGGTGCGGCCCCCGGCCTCGCGTGCGCCCTGCGCCGCGGTGGCCATGACCCCGCCCCGCCCGCCGCCGACCAGGGTGAAGCCGCGCTCCGCCAGGAGCCGGCCCAGGCTGCGGGCATTCTCGGCCAGTTCCGGCCCACAGTCGCCCGCGCCGAGGACCGATACCCGCTTGTCCCGGCTCATGGCCGGACCTGTGCGCAGATGCTGGATAACGCGACAATTTCCATGGAAATTCCAGTCTTACACCCGGCCCGGGCAAAGGGCAAGGTCAGGCCGGCCTGCGGCGTAGGTCGTCCAACCCGGCCCAGGAGGGGTCCGCAGCCAGCTTGCGGGCCAACTCCACCTGGTCCGCCCGGCAGGGGGCCGCTCCGTCCAGGTAGGCGGCCTTCACCTTGCGCAGGATGAGGCCGTAGAGCGGCCCAGGCTCCACCCCAATCTCCTTGAGGTCGCGGCCGGAGATGTCCGGGTTCTGGTCCCGGTACTTGGTCAGGAACTTGGACAGGTGCTTGCGCATGTCCTCGTCCCGGCTCTTGGCCATGAGGTAGAGCACGCCCTCCACGGGCACGGCATCCAGGATGGAGGACAACTCCGAGGGGCTGCCTTTGCGGTAGCGCCAGGTCTTGAGCTGGTAGAGCACCTCGGTGAGCTGGCGGCGCAGCTGGGAGAACTCCCGGCGCAGGCGCACGGTGAGGTTCAGGCGGGCGGTGAGCGCGGCCTCCTCCTCGTCGGTGAAGCCATTGGCCAACACCAGGAAATAGAGCAGCCAGGCCCGGGCCTTGGGCTCCAGGTAGAGCAGCCGGTACCAGCCCAGCACCTTGTCCACCTCGTCCAGGAGCAGTTCCAGGTAGGGCTTGAGGATGAGGGAGGGGTGGATGGCCCGCAGGATGCGGAAGTGGCGCATGCGCTTGATGCAGGCCACGGCCTTCTTCTCCTCCAGGATGAGTCTCAGCTCGTGGAACAGGCGGGAGCCCGAGAGCTTGCCCATCATGTCCAACTGCAGAGCGTTCTTGATGAGCCGCTCGGTCTGGCCGCCGATGGTGAAGTCGTAGCGCTGCTCGAAGCGGATGGCGCGCAGGATGCGGGTGGGGTCCTCCACGAAGGACAGGGAGTGGAGCACCCGCACCTGGCGGTCCTTGATGTCGCGCTGGGCCCCGAAAAAGTCCACCAGCCGGCCGAACTGGCCGGGGTTGAGCTGCACGGCCAGGGCGTTGATGGTGAAGTCGCGGCGGTAGAGGTCCATCTTGATGGAGGAGAGCTCCACCGTGGGCAGGGCCGCGGGGTACTCGTAGTACTCCAGGCGGGCGGTGGCCACGTCTACCCGGCGGCCGTCGGGCAGCACCACCACCGCGGTCTTGAACTTGTGGTGGGAGCGCACCCGGCCCCCGGTGGTCTCGGCCAGGGCCAGGGCGTAGGCGATGCCGTCGCCCTCCACCACCAAGTCCAGGTCCAGGTTGGGGGTCATGAGCAGGATGTCGCGCACGAACCCGCCCACCGCGTACACCGTGCTGCCCACCTCGTCGGCCAGGCGGCCGCAGGTCTCCAGGAGCCCCACCATGCCCGGGGGCAGGCGCTCCTTGAGGATGATGCGGATGTTGCGCTCCTGCTTGCGCTCCGGGAGCAGGGATTCGGGGATGCGGGCCGGCTCCTCGATGAGGATGTTGATGAGGTCGGTGCGGGTGAGCACGCCCTGGATGCGGCCCGCGTCCACCACCGGCACCAGGGGCTGGCGGTGGCCCAGGATCAGCTCGATGACCTCGTAGAGGTCGGTCTGGGGGGCGATGGAGACCACGTCGCGCAGCATGTACTCGGCCGCGCGCAGGTCGCCCAGGCCGTGCGCCAGGGCCTTGTCCGCGATCTGGTGCTCCAAGAGGCCCACACAGGCGCCGGTGGCCGGGTCAACGACCGGCAGGGTCTTGAGGCTGAAGCGGGTCATGAGGTCCACGGCCTGGGAGATGGTCTTGTCGTCCTCCAGGGCGATGGCCGGCCGGGACATGAGGTCGCTGACCTTGATCTGCGGGTTGATGTGGGAATAGAGCAGGGCGAAGAGTTCTTCCTTGACCTGGGCCAGGGGCCGGTCCTTGATGCTGGCCGAGGCGGCGAAGGCGTGCCCCCCGCCCCCGAAGCTGGCGCAGATGGAGCCCACGTCCACCTCCGGGCTGCGGGAGCGGGCCACCAAGTGCACCCGGTCGTGCATCCGGCCCAGGGCGAAGAGCACCCGGATGTTCTCCATGTCCACCAGCTTGTGGGCCAACAGCGCGAAATCACCCACGTACTCCTCGGTGGTCACCTCGGCCACCACCACCGGCACCCCGCGTATCTCGTAGGGCTGGGCCGACTCCAGCAGGGAGTTCAGGATGGAGATCTGCTCCGAGGACAGGTCCCGGGTGATGAGGTCGGCGATGACCGCCACGTCCATGCCCTGGGTCAGGAGCCAGGCCGCGGCGGTGAGATCGTGCTCGGTGGTGGAGGAGAAGGTGAAAGACCCGGTATCCTCGTAGATGCCCAGGCCCACCACCGTGGCCTCGTCCGGCTCCAGGGCGAGTCCGCGCTGGCGGATGAGGTCCACCAGGATGCCCGAGGTGGAGCCCCAGGGCTTCACCTCGCCCACCGTGAACGGCACGTCGTCATCGGAATCCGGGTGGTGGTCGTAGGCATGCACCGCGAGCCCGGGGTTGTCCAGGGCCGGGGCCACGTGCGCCAGGCGGGAGCGCTGCCGGGTGTCCACCATGACCAGGGTGGTGGTGGTGGAGAGGTCGACCTCCTTGGGGCTGCGGAAGTTGAACATGTACATGGCGCTCTGGATGAAGAAGTTGCGCAGGTTCTTCTCCTGGGAGCCGGGAAAAATGAGCACCGCGCCTGGGTAAAGGCGGCTGGCCGCCACCATGGAGGCCATGGCGTCGAAGTCCGCGTTGGAGTGCGAGGTGATGACC
>JAEXTU010000183.1 GCA_023453335.1 Pseudomonadota bacterium
GGCCCGGCCTCTTCGCCGGCCCCTCAGCCGGCCCTGGATGCCGCAGCCCTGGCTGCCCGCTTTGCGGAGCCTGCCCCGGAGGTTTCGCACGAGGAGACCCAGGAGGCGTCCCCGGTCCCTTTCGCCCAAGCCGCCCCGGCTCCGTCCGCGGCGGCGAGTGAGGCCGGGCCGCGCTACGCCGTGCACCTGGCCTCCTTCCGGGAGCGCTGGCGGGCCGAGGCCCTGGCCGCGGAGTACGGCCGCAAGGGCGTGGACGTGCTGGTCTACCCCTGGGAGTCGCCGGACAAGGGGGCCTGGGTGCGAGTGGCGGCCGGCCCCTTTGGGGAATTCGGCCAGGCCGGGGAGGCCGCGGCGCAGCTGCGCGCGGAGCTGCACGTGGACTACGCCCGGGTGGTCCGGCTCCCGGCCGCGGAGGATGGGCAGTAGGCCCGGCCTTGCCGCGGACCGGCGGCCTCGGGTAGACTGGAGGCGGATGGAGACGGAATGACCGAAGAACAACGCACGGTGGTGGGCCTGCTGGTGGTATCCGAGTCCGAGGATGTCGCCGCGGCCCTGGCCCGGGCCCTGGAGGCCGCGGGCGTGGGAGTGGCCCTGGGCCTGGTATCCGGGGCCATGGCCCTGTCTTCGGCCCTCCTGGAAGAGCCCTGGGACCTGGTGGCGGCCCAGGCCGAGCTACCGGGCCTGCCCTGGCGCGACGCCCTGGCCCTGGCCCAGGCCGCTGACCCCGATTTGCCCTTTCTGCTCCTGGCCGACTCTGCCGACCCGGAGGAGGCCCGCGCCGCCATCGAGGCCGGGGCGCACGACGTGGTGCTCCAGGATGACTGGCGGTTGGCACCGGCCGCGCTCTCGGCCCTGCGCCGGGCCGGGGAGCGGCACACCCTGTCCCTGTCCGCCCAGCGCCTGCGCGAGGCCGAGGGCCGCTACCGCCACATGGTGGAGAACGCGGCCCTGGGCATCTTCCAGTGCACGCCCTGGGGCGGCCTGCTCTCGGCCAACCCGGCGCTCCTGCACCTCCTGGCCGCGCCGTCCTTCGCGGACCTGCGCGACGCCTGGCGGGAGGAGGTCTTCCTGGACTCCGGCCAGTGGGAGCGGCTCACTGCCGAGGCCCGCAGCCAGGGCCGGGTGGGCGACCGCGAGCTGCGCGCCCGCTGCCGCGACGGCAGCGAGGTCTGGCTCTCCCTGTCGGTGCGTGCGGTGGGCGGGGGCAGCGGCGAGGTCTCGCTCCTGGAGGGCGCGGCCGAGGACGTGACCCGGCGCAAGGCCGTGGAGGCCCTGATCGTGCGCGCCAAGACCGAGTGGGAGCGCACCTTCGACGCGGTGGGCGAGCCCATCGCCATCGTGGGCAAGGACGGCAAGCTGCGCCGCCTGAACCTGGCCCTGGCCGCCCGCCTGGGCCAGCATCCCAAGGACGTGGTGGGCCGGCCCTGCGCCGAGGTCTTCGGCCCGGACCTGGCCCTGCGCCTGCGCGACCTGGCCGCCGAGCCGGGCAAGGCCGCGGAATTGAACCTGCCCGCCCTGGGCGGGGATTTCCTGGTCATGGCCGCGCCGTTTGCTCCAGATGGGCCGGAGGGCACGGCGGATGGATACGTGCTCACCGCCCACGACGTGACCCGGCGCAAGGCCCTGGAGGCCCAGTTGCGCCAGTCCCAGAAGATGGAGGCCGTGGGCGCGCTGGCCGGGGGCATTGCCCACGACTTCAACAACATCCTGGGTGTGATCATGGGCTACACCGAGATGAACCTGGACGAGGCCGCGGCCGGGACCAGCCTGGAGCGCCGCTCCCAGGAGGTGCTCACCGCCGGCCGCCGCGCCCGGGACCTCATCGCCCAGATTCTGGCCTTCTCCCGCCGCGAGGAGGCCGAGCGCAAGCCCCTGCGCCTGGCCCCGGTGGTCAAGGAGGCCAGCCGCATGCTGCGCGCCTCCCTGCCGTCCTCGGTGCGCATGGAGCTGGCCCTGGATGCGGAACACGACACGGTGCTGGCCAACCTCACCCAGGTCCACCAGGTGCTCATGAATCTTTGCGCCAATGCGAGCCAGGCCATGGGCGCGGAGGGGGGCTCCCTGCGCATCGGCCTGGCCGCGGCCCCGGGGCCCGAGGGTGAGGCGGAGGGGACCGGCTGGGTGGCGCTCACCGTGCAGGATTCCGGCCCCGGGGTGCCCCGGGATATCCTGGAGCGCATCTTCGACCCCTTCTTCACCACCACGCGGCCGGGCGAGGGCACGGGCATGGGCCTGGCCATGGTGCACGGCATCGTGGAGGCGCACGGCGGCCAGGTGAAGGTGGACACCCCGCCCGGGGGCGGGGCGCGCTTCACCGTGCTCCTGCCCCTGGCCGCCGGCCTTGCGGACACGGCTGCCGAGGCCGCGTCAACCGAGGCCCCGGCCCAGCGCGGCAAGGGCCGGGTGCTGGTGGTGGACGACGAGCCGGCCCTGGCCCGGGCCCTGGCCGAGATGCTGGACGGCCTGGGCTACTCGGCCCGGTCCGAGACCTCGTCCGAGGCGGCCCTGGCCGTGCTGGCCGCGGACCCCGCGGCGGTGGACCTCTTGCTCACCGACCTGGTCATGCCCGGGCTCTCGGGCCTTCGCCTGGCCGCCGAGGCGCGGGCGCTGCGGCCCGGCCTGCCGGTGGTGCTCTGCTCCGGCCGGGCCGACACCCTGACCGAGGCGGACCTGGCCGGGGTGGGCCTGGGCGCGGTGGTGCAGAAGCCGGTGCTCAAGCGGGAGCTGGCCGCGGCGGGGGCCGCGGCCCGGGCCGGGGAAGGGGGTGCGGCATGAA
>JAEXTU010000302.1 GCA_023453335.1 Pseudomonadota bacterium
CCACCCCCCCCCGGCGCGGGCGGCGCGGGCGCGACCCGGAGTTGGCCTTCCCGGTGGCCCCGGAGCTGCTCGCGCTGCACGAGTCCATGCGCGCGGCGGACCACGCCCGGCCCCACCCGACCGGGACTCCGGCCGCGGCCCTGGCCTGACTTCAGCCCCTCGCCCCCAGCCCTAGGAGACGCCCATGAGCGCCCTCTTCACCTTGGACAACCTCCTGGCCCTCTTGACCCTGTCCGCCCTGGAGATCGTCCTGGGCATCGACAACATCGTGTTCATCGTGGTCATCACCGGCCGCCTGGATACGGCGGTGCGGGACAAGGCCCGCCGGATCGGGATGTTCCTGGCCATGTTCACCCGCATTGCGCTGCTGCTGGGCATCAGCCTCATCCTGCGGCTCACCGAGCCGCTGTTCACGGTGCTGGACCACGCGGTGTCCGGCCGGGACCTGGTGCTCCTGGCCGGCGGGCTCTTCCTGCTGGCCAAGGCCACCATGGAGATCCACGAAAAGATCGAAGCCCCGGGCGAGGGCGCGCACCAGGAGGGCCGGCCCGCGGCCAACTACGTGGCGGCCGTGGTCCAGATCGCCGTCCTGGACATCGTGTTCTCCCTGGATTCGGTCATCACCGCGGTGGGCATGGCCCAGGAGCTGTGGGTCATGGTGGCGGCCATCGTGGCCGCGGTGGCGGTGATGCTCTTCTTCTCCGGCCCGGTGGGCGACTTCGTGCACCGACACCCCACGGTGCAGATGCTGGCCTTCGCCTTCCTGCTCCTGGTGGGGGTGTTCCTGGTGGCCGAGGGCCTAGGCAAGCACATCGAGCGCGGCTACATCTACTTCGCCATGGGCTTCTCGCTCTTCGTGGAGTTCCTCAACCTGCGGGCCAGGAAGGCCGCGGCCCGCTAGCGCATGGGGATGACGAACTCCTTGGCGAAGCGGCGGAAGGCCTCGCGGTGCCAGTCGTGCAGGTCCGCTGAGTCCGCGCTGTAGATGAGGACCACGTAGACCGCGGTCTGCTCGGCGATGGCCACCGTGGTGCAAGGCCCCAGGTCCGGGGCGCTGAGTTCCAGGGTCTTGGCCGTGGACTTGGCGGCAAAGGGGATATCCACGCCCCACTCGGCCCGGTAGCCCGCGCCGTGCTGCTTCTTGAAGCGATTGATCTCGTCTTCCCACAGGTCGTTCAGGGTGGTGTCGGTGCGGAAGACCACCCGCACCCGGATGGACACCGGGGCCGTGGCCGGGTCGTTGGTCTCCGGCACCAAGAGCCCGCGCACGTCCGCGTTCTTGGCGTCCTTGAAATAGAAGCACCACCCGCTGGGCGCGGTCAGCATGTACCCGAACCCGGTCCCGGTCACCGCCCCGCCGTCCGTGCACTGCGGGTCCTTGGCCAGGCCCGGGGCCGCCAGCACCAGCACCGCGGCGATCGCCAGAAGCATGTTGCGCATGGCCCTACTCCCCGATGATCTTGATGAGCACCCGCTTCTTCCGCCGGCCGTCGAACTCACCATAGAAGATTTGTTCCCAGGTCCCGAAGTCAAGCCTCCCCTCGGTGATGGCCACCACCACCTCGCGGCCCATGATCTGGCGCTTCATGTGGGCGTCGGCGTTGTCCTCGCCGCGGTTGTGCTGGTAACCGCTCACCGGCTCGTGCGGGGCGAGCTTCTCCAGCCAGACCTCGTAGTCGTGGTGCAGGCCGCCCTCGTCGTCGTTGATGAAGACGCTGGCGGTGATGTGCATGGCGTTGACCAGACAGAGCCCCTCGCGGATGCCGCTTTCGCGCAGGGCCTCCTCCACCTGGGGGGTGATGTTCACGAAGCCCCGGCGGCTGGGCACGTTGAACCAGAGTTCGCGGCGAAAGGATTTCACGGCTGGCCTCCCGGGCGCGGTCGGTCGTGCGCCCCTGCCCAGGCTTGCCAGGAACCGGCCCGGAATTCAAGGCCGCGGTCAGTCTCCGGCCTCGGACTCCCGGCCACGGCCACCCACGCCAGGGGGGCCTAGTCCTGGTCCTCGGGCAGCCGGCGCCGCCGGCGGGCGCGCCAGTTGCTCACCAGCCAGGCCGCAAAGCCCAGGGCGGCCAGGCCACCGAACACCCAGATCTCATACTTCTTGAGCTTGCCCAGGAAGATCTCCAGTCCCGCGCCCAGGGCGTAGCCGCCGTAGGCCACGGCCACCGCCCAGATGACCGCGCCCACGAAATTGAGGAACATGAAGGTGGGGGTGCGCACCGGCCCCATGCCAATGACGTAGGGCAGGACCGCGCGCAGGCCGTACAGGAAGCGGAAACCGAGCATCACCGGCACCCGGTGCCGGTCCAGGAGGTGGCCGGCCCGGCACATCTTGTCGCGCATGGTGGCGAAGCGCACCGCGGGCTTGTTGCGGTGCCGCCGGCCCAGGAAGAAGAAGAACTGGTCCCCGAGCAGGCTGCCCACCCCGCCCACCAGCATGACCCAGGGCAGTTCCAGGAATCCCCGTTTGGCGGCCAGCCCGGAGAGGACCATGATGGTCTCGCCCTCCAGGAAGGTGCCTATGAACAGGGCCAGATAGCCGTAGTCCGAGACAAGCTGCTCCAGGCTCAACGCACGCCTCCCGCCCCCTGGCCGCCGGAACGGACGCGGCGGGCGACTTCTTCCATGATCTGGGTCTGGATGCACTGGATATCTTGCGGACACCGCCACCGGCGCAAGATGCGAACCCTGCACCGCACCTGGGCGCTGTTGGAACCGTTCATGGCGACCTCCCATCCGGAGCGGGCCGGCGTTGCCACTGCCCGGCAGGCAGTGTATGGGTTTCGGGAGCAGCTTGCCCCGACAACCACAGGACCGGATAGCCTCATGACCCTGAACCCGCCTTCCGTCAAGCCGTCTGTTTGTGCAAGCCATCCGGATGGTTACAAGGCTCTCTTCAGAAGCCTGCAGCGCCTCGCCCCCAGTGTCTGACCCATGCACTCTCTGGCCAGCTCCCTCGGCTTC
The DNA here is from genome assembly GCA_023453335.1 of Pseudomonadota bacterium. Taxonomy (GTDB): domain Bacteria; phylum Desulfobacterota; class Desulfovibrionia; order Desulfovibrionales; family Desulfovibrionaceae; genus UBA6814. The sequence continues at coordinate 2,965 of JAEXTU010000302.1, forward strand.
ATCGCCCTCGGCTTCGTCACCGGCACCTACGGCACCCTCATCGGAGCGGGCGGCGGGTTCGTGCTCATGCCCCTGCTCCTGGTCCTCTACCCTACCGAGGACCCCACCCTGCTGACCAGCATCTCCCTGGCCGTGGTCTTCTTCAATGCCGCGTCCGGGTCCGAGGCCTACGCCCGGATGCACCGGGTGGACTACCGCTCCGGCCTGTACTTCGCCCTGGCCGCGGTGCCCGGGGCGGTGATCGGCGCGGCGGTCACCAATTTCGTGCCCCGGGCGGTGTTCGACGGCATCTTCGGGGCCATGATGGTGGCCGGGTCCCTGTTCCTGTTCCTGCGCAAGCCCGCTGGCGACAAGACCCACTCCTGCGTTGACCCCGGAAACGTCCGCCGCACCCTGACCGACAAGGAAGGCGTCACCTACGAATACTGCTACCGCCTGCGCACCGGGGTGGTGCTGAGCTTCTTCGTGGGGTTCCTCTCCAGCTTCCTGGGCATCGGCGGCGGCATCATCCACGTGCCGGCCCTGGTCTACCTGCTCAATTTCCCGGTGCACATCGCCACCGCCACCTCCCATTTCATCCTGGCGATCATGGCCCTGGCCGGGACCATGGAGCACGTGGTCTCCGGGGCGTTCGTGCACGGCATCCACCGCACCATCTACTTGGCCCTGGGCGTGCTGGCCGGGGCCCAGGTGGGCGCGCACCTCTCGGACCGCATCCGGGGCCGACGCATCATCCAGAGCCTGGCCCTGGCCCTGGCCTTCGCCGGGCTGCGCATCCTCTACCAAGCCTTCACCACTGCGGGATAAGACCTCAATGCCCCACCGGCGCCCCTCTCCGGCCGCCCTTGCGGCGCGGCTCCTCTCGGCCCTGCTCCTGCTGGCCCTCGCCACCGCCCTCCCGGCCCGGGCCGGCATGCCCGAGGCGCGCGACCCGGCCGCCCTCATCGCGGCCCAGTGGATGGCGGGCATGAGCCTGGAGCAGAAGGCCGGCCAGGTCATCATGATTGCCTTCGAGGGCGCGACCCTGCCGCCCCTGGCCCAGGAGCTCATCGCCCGCCTCCACGTGGGCGGCATCTGCCTGTTCTCCCGGGTGGGCAACACCCAGGACCCCACCCAGGTGGCCAAGCTGGCGGCCGCGGCCCGGCGGCTGGCCTCGCCCTCGGACCAGGGGCCGGGGCTCTTCGTGGCCGTGGACCAGGAGGGCGGGACCGTGGTCCGGCTCACCACCGACTGCGTGGTCATGCCGCCGGCCATGCTCCTGGCCGCGTCCGGCGATCCCGAGAACGCCCGCCGCGCGGCCCGGATCACCGCCCGGGAGCTGCTGGCCGTGGGCATCAACATGAACCTGGCCCCGGTGCTGGACGTGAACGTGAACCCGGGCAACCGGGCCATCGGCACCCGCTCCTTTGGCGCGGACCCCGAGGCCGTGGCCCGCTTCGGCCTGGCCGCCGCGGCCGGCATCCAGGACGCCGGCGTGCTGCCGGTGGCCAAGCATTTTCCGGGGCACGGCGACACCGACGTGGACTCCCATTGGGACCTGCCCCTGGTCTCCCACTCCCGGGAGCTCCTGGAGGCCGCGGACCTCCTGCCCTTCCGCCGGGCGGTGGCGGCCGGGATTCCGGCCGTCATGACCGCGCACCTGGCGGTACCGGCCCTGGACCCCTCGGGCCTGCCCGCCACCCTGTCCCCGGCCATGCTCGGGCTGCTGCGGGGCATGGGCTTCGACGGGCTCATCGTGAGCGACTCCCTGGGCATGGCCGCCCTGGCCCGGCGCATGGCCCCGCCCGAGGCCGCCCTGGCCGCGTTCAAGGCCGGATGCGACATCCTGCTCTTCGGCGCGGATCGCGATTTCGACCCCCGCAACCAGGAGCGCGCCCTGCTCCGGCTGCTGGCCGCGGTGCGCTCCGGCGAGGTGAGCCAGGAGCGGCTGGACGCCTCGGTGCGGCGCATCCTGCGCGCCAAGGCCGCCTACGGCGTCAAGGGCAGCCG
>JAEXTU010000027.1 GCA_023453335.1 Pseudomonadota bacterium
TCCCGGACCTGCGCTCAAGGAGCGCACCACCCTGCGCCTGGGCGGACCCGCCCTGGCCGAAGTGGCGCTGGCCTTTCCCGACGACGCCCCGGATCTGTCCGGGGTGCTGGCCGGGCTGGGCGGGCGGGCCGTGGTGCTGGGCCGGGGGAGCAACGTGCTGGCCGCGGACGGCCCCCTGCCCCTGGTCCTGGTGCGGCCCGCGGCCGAGCCCGCCCCCCGCGTGGTGCGCTGGCTCCCCGCCGAGGTGGTGGTGCGGGCCGAGGCCGGTACCGGGCTGCCCAAGCTCCTGGGCTTCGCCCGGGCGGGCGGCTTCTCCGGCCTGGAGGGCCTGTCCGGCATCCCGGGCAGCGTGGGCGGCGCGGTGGCCATGAATGCCGGCTCCTACGGCTGCGAGACCGCCACGGCGCTCTCCCGGGTCCTGGTCCACTCCGAGCGCTTCGGCCTGGAATGGCTGGGCCGGGACCAGGTGGAGGCGGGCTACCGGCACTTTGCGCCATACCCCGGCACCAATCCCAAGAATGGGCCCGGCCTGTGGCTGGTGCTGGCCGCGGAGTTCCTGCTGCGCCGGGACGACCCGGCGGCAGTCGGCAGGCGCATGAAGGAGACCTTTGCCAAGAAGGCCGCCACCCAGCCTCTCACTGCGCACACCGCGGGCTGCGTGTTCAAGAACCCGGCCGGCGAGAGCGCGGGCCGGCTCCTGGACCACTGCGGGTTCAAGGGCAAACGGGTGGGCGGCATGGGCTTCTCGCCCAACCACGCAAATTTCATGGAGAACCTGGGAGACGGCACCGCCGCCCAGGCCCTGGAGCTCATCGCCCAGGCCAAGGCTGCGGTACGCGAGCGCCACGGCCTGGACCTGGAGCTGGAGGTGAAGCTGTGGCCGTGACCGCTGCCCAGGCCCTGGCCCTGCGCGCCGCGCCGCAGACCCGCTTGGGCCGCTCCGCGCGCCCGTCCGGCCCGTACTGCCCGGTGCCGCGCAGCGGCAGCGGCAAGAACCGGGCCCGGAGCAGCGGGAACAGCGGGGGCGGCGGGTTCGGCGCCGGGCTGGGCGGCTTGTTCCGGGGCCTGTTCCGCGGCCTGGGGCGGGGCATGGGCCTCACCCTGGCCCTGGGCCTGGGCCTGGCGTTTTTCGTCCTGGTCAGCGTGGGGCTATTGGCCTCCTTCCGCTGGCTGGAGGGCAACGACTTCTTCACCCTGCGCGCGGTGGAGGTGCAGGGCATGGAGCGGCTCACCGCCGAGGAGGTGGTGGTGCTGGCCGGGGTGGAGCAGGGCGGCAGTCTCCTGGACGTGCCCATCGGCAAGGTCATGGAGCGGCTCACCGCCTACCCCTGGATCGCCTCGGCCTCGGTACGGCGCGAACTGCCCAGCAGCCTGCGCATCGCAGTGCAGGAGAAGGTCCCGGCCTGGTGGCTGGCCGGGGAGAACGGTCTCGCCTACGCCGACGCGGCCGGCGACCCCATCGCCCCGGTGCTCCCCGACCACTTCACCTCCCTGCCCGTGCTGGACGTGGAGCCGGGGGCCGAGGACCTGGTCCCGGACCTGGCCGCGGACCTGGCCGACCTGGCCCAGTTGGACCCGGCCTTCCGCCTGGAGCGGGCGGCCTGGGTGCGGGTGGGGATGGGCGAGATCGCCCTGTATTTCGACGCCCCGGACCTGCGCCTCACCCTGGAGCGGGGCGAGGGCGGTCCCTGGAAGCTCTCCATCGCGCGGCTGGCCCGGGTGTGGGCGGACCTGGGCAAGCGTGGGGAGCAGGCAGGCATGCGCTACGTGACCGTGAAGGGCGGCAAGGCCTGGGCCGGAACGGCGGCCGCGGACTGAAGCCGGAATATTTCGAGAGGAGAAGGCAATGGCACGTTCGGAACTCATCGTCGGACTGGACATCGGCACCACCAAGATCTGCGCGGTGGTGGGCGAACTCTCCCCGGAGGGGGTGGACGTGGTGGGCATCGGCACCAGCCCGTCCACCGGCCTGCGCAAGGGCGTGGTGGTGAACATCGAGCAGACCGTCCAGTCCATCAAGCGCGCCCTGGAAGAGGCCGAACTCATGGCCGGGTGCGACATCCGCTCGGTGTACGCGGGCATCGCCGGCAGCCATATCAAGGGCTTCAACTCGCACGGGGTCATTGCGGTCAAGGGCGGCGAGGTCAGCGTCAAGGACGTGGAGCGGGTCATCGACGCGGCCAAGGCCGTGGCCATCCCCCTGGACCGCGAGGTCATCCACATCCTGCCCCAGGAGTACATCGTGGACGACCAGCGCGGCATCCACGACCCCCTGGGCATGGCCGGCGTGCGCCTGGAGGTGAAGGTGCACATCGTCACCGGCGCGGTGACCAGCGCCCAGAACATCGTGCGCTCCTGCCACCGCTCCGGGTTGGACGTGGCGGACATCGTGCTGGAGTCCCTGGCCTCTTCCAAAGCAGTCCTGACCCCCGAGGAGCGGGAGATCGGCGTGGCCCTGGTGGACCTGGGCGGCGGCACCACGGACATCGCCATCTTCGGGTCCGACTCCATCAAGCACACCTCGGTCATCGCCCTGGGCGGCACCAACCTGACCAACGACATCGCGTTTGGCCTGCGCACCCCTATGGCCGCGGCGGAGAAGATCAAGATCAAGTACGGTTGCTGCCTGGCCGAGACCGTGCCCGCCGACGACTTCATCGAGGTGCCCAGCGTGGGCGACCGCGAGCCGCGCCGGCTGTCCCGCCAGGTGCTGGCCGAGATCTGCGAGCCCCGGGTGGAGGAGATCCTGGCCCTGGTGGACCAGGACCTGGTGCGCTCGGGCTTCAAGAACCGCGTGGCCGCCGGGGTGGTGCTCACCGGCGGCACCTCGCTCATCCAGGGCATGCAGGAGTTGGCCGAGCAGGTCTTCAACCTGCCCACCCGGCTGGGCTACCCGCGCGGGGTGGGCGGCCTCAAGGATGTGGTGGCCAGTCCCATGTACGCCACCGCGGTGGGGCTTTTGCTCTACGGCGCGGAAAAGGAGGGTGCGGAGCAGCGCTTCCGCATCCGCGACGACAAGATGTTCAACCGCATCCTTGGACGGATGCGCAAGTGGTTCTCGGACATCAAGTAGCTGGGTAACACAAGCGGGCCGGATGGGGACCGGCCCCGAGAGGGAAGGAGGAATCGGACATGGACTTTCTGGAACTGGAAACCAATTCTGCGGCGAAGATCAAGGTGGTGGGCTGCGGAGGCGGCGGCGGCAATGCGGTGAACAACATGATCTGCTCCTCCCTGCGCGGGGTGGAGTTCATCGTGGCCAACACCGACATGCAGGCGCTCAACCGCTCCAAGGCGGAGTACAAGATCCAGCTGGGCGACAAGCTGACCAAGGGCCTGGGCGCGGGCGCCAATCCCGACATCGGCCGGGATGCGGCCCTGGAGAGCCAGTCCGCCATTCGCGAATGCCTGGACGGCGCGGACATGGTGTTCGTGACCGCGGGCATGGGCGGCGGCACCGGCACCGGCGCGGCCCCGGTGGTGGCCCAGATCGCCAAGGAGATGGGCGCGCTGACCGTGGGCGTGGTGACGAAACCCTTCTACTTCGAGGGCAAGAAGCGCCTGCTCCAGGCCGACCGCGGCACCGCGGCCCTGTCCGAGGTGGTGGACAGCCTGATCACCATTCCCAACGACCGGCTGCTCACCTTGGCCTCCAAGAAGGCCACCTTCCTGGACATGCTCAAGAAGGCCGACGAGGTGCTGTTCCACGCGGTCAAGGGCATCTCCGACCTGATCATGGTCCCGGGCCTCATCAACCTGGACTTCGCGGACGTGACCGCGGTGATGCAGGGCAAGGGCCTGGCCATGATGGGCACCGGTATCGCCCGCGGCGAGTCCCGCGCCCGCGAGGCGGCCATGAAGGCCATCACCAGCCCGCTGCTGGAGGACGTGTCCATCGACGGGGCCTCGGGCGTGCTGCTGAACATCACCTGCGGCCTGGACCTGACCATCGACGAGGTGAGCGAGGCGGCCACCGCCATCGCCGACGCCGCGGACGAGAACGCCGAGATCTTCTTCGGCGCGGTGTTCGATCCCGAGTGCGGCGACGAACTGCGCATCACGGTCATCGCCACCGGCATCGAGGCCAAGGACAACCGCCTGGCCGCCGGCGACAACGGCCGCGGGGTGCTCACCCAGTTCCGCCGGCCCGCGGCCCGTGCCGCGGCCCCGGCCTCGGCCGCCCAGCCGGCGCAGCCCATGCGGCCCGCGGTGCAGCCC
>JAEXTU010000041.1 GCA_023453335.1 Pseudomonadota bacterium
CAGCGGGGTGAAGCTGGCCAGGGCGTCCCGGAAGTCGCGCTCCTCCAGCCCGAAGCGGCGGCAGGCCTGGTACGCGGCCTCCATGTTGGCCTGGTTGTGCTCGCCCGGGAGCAGTTCGCTCTCGAAGCGGTCGATGGGCCGGAAGTATTCCGTGCGGGCGCGGGTGAAGTTGCGGTGCTCCAGCTCCTCGCGCATGGACTCGGGCAGCAGGACCAGGTCCTCGGGCTGCATGCGGGCGAAGAGGTTGAGCTTGGCGTCCAGGTATTCGGCCATGTCCTGGTGCCAGTCCATGTGGTCCGGGGCGAAGTTGAGCAGCACCCCCACCGCGGGCTTGAAGGTGGACAGGCCCTGGGCCTGAAAGCTGGAGACCTCCACCACCGCCACGTCCACCTTCTCGCCGGACAGGGCCAACTGGGCCAGGGGCGTGCCCAGGTTGCCGCCGGCAAAGACCTTGCGCCCGGCGCAGGCCAGGACGTGACCGGCCAGGGCGGTGGTGGTGCTCTTGCCGTTGGTGCCGGTGATGGCCAGGATGGGCGCGTTCACGTAGCGACCGGCCAGCTCCAGTTCGGCCATGAGCTGGGGCGGATTCTTGGCGGGCAGGAGCGGCCGGATGTCGCGGGCCTTGACCCCGGGCGAGAGCACCACCAGGTCCAGGTCGCGGAAGTGCTCGGGGATGTGCTCGCCGAACTCCACGACGATGCGCTTGCCCTTGCACAGGGCGGTGAAGTCCCGGTCCATCTTGGCCGGGTCCTTCTCCAGCAGGCGGACCTTGGCCCCCAGGGCGCAGAGCAGCGCGGCCGCGGCCCGGCCCGAAGCCCCGGCCCCGACCACCGCGGCGCGGGCGTGGTCCAGCCGCTTGTCCGCGGGCACTTCCTCGATGCGCACCGGTTTGATCATGGCCCTTCCCCCGTCAGCGGATCTTCAGCGTGCTGAGCGCCAAGAGCGCCAGCACGATGGAGAGGATCCAGAACCGGATGATGATCTTGGACTCGGGGATGCCCTTCAGCTCGAAGTGGTGGTGCAGCGGGGCCATGCGGAAGATGCGCTTGCCGCCGCTCATCTTGAAGTAGCCCACCTGAAGGATCACCGAGAGGGTCTCCACCACGAACAGCCCGCCCACGATGAGCAGGACCAGTTCCTGCTTGCAGAGCACGGCGATGAAGCCCAGGCCGCCCCCGATGGACAGGGAGCCCACGTCGCCCATGAACACCTGGGCGGGGTAGGCGTTGAACCAGAGGAAGCCCAGGCCCGCGCCCACCAGGGCCCCGCAGAACACCGTGACCTCGCCCACCCCGGCGATGGGGGCGATCTGGAGGTAGCGGGCGATGTCCGCGTGGCCCGCGGCGTAGACGAAGATGGCGAAGCAAGCCCCGGCCACGATGGAAGGGCCGATGGCCAGGCCGTCCAGGCCGTCGGTGAGATTGACCCCGTTGGACGCGCCCACCATGACCAGGACCGCGAAGGGCACGTAGAGCCAGCCCAGGTCCGGCCTCAACACCTTGAAGAAAGGCAGGGAGAGCACCGTGCTGTAGGCCGGCTGCTGGATCAGGAGCACCATGGCGATCCCGGCCACCCCGATCTGGAGCGCAAACTTGGCCCGGGCGGACAGGCCCTTGTTCTGCTTCTTGACCACCTTGGTGTAGTCGTCGGCGAAACCCACCGCGCCGAACCCGGCGAACACCAGCATGGCCAGCCAGACGTAGACGTTGGTCAGGTCGCCCCAGAGCAGGACCGAGAGGAGCACCGCGAAGCCTACCAGCAGGCCGCCCATGGTGGGGGTTCCGGCCTTCTGGAGATGGGCGGCGACATCTTCGGAAATATACTGGCCGAACTTGAGCCGGCGCAGGAACCGGATGAAGGCCGGGCCGCAGAAGATGGTCAGGGCCAGGGCGGTGAGCAGGGCGTACACCGAGCGGAAGGTGATGTAGCGGAACAGGTTCAGGAACCCGACCTCGGTGTGCAGGGGATAGAGCAGATGGTAGAGCATCTAGGCGTCCCCCTCGTGCCCGGCGGCCAGCGCCGCGGCGTAACGGTCCAGCCCCAGGGCTCGCGATGCCTTGACCAGGATCACTGGCCGCTCCAGCCCCAGCCCGTCCAGCTGGGACAGGAGCTCGGCCTCGCTGGCCACGGGGGCGAAAGTCCCGGGCCATTTGCGGTCGGCCAGCCCCTGCTTCACGTCAGCCGCGAAATTTCCCCTCCAGAACAGGGCGCGGGCCGGGGAGGCCCCCACCGCCTTGCCCAGGGCGCGGTGTTCGGCCGGGGCGGCCGGGCCCAGCTCCCGCATCTCGCCCAGGACCAGCACCAGAGGCCGGTCGCCGGCCAGTTCCCGGGCCGCTTCCAGGGAGGCGCGCATGGACAGGGGATTGGCGTTGTAGGCGTCGTCGATCACGCAGCGGCCCTTCGCCTCCAGGCAGTGGAAGCGGCCCGCGGGCAACTCGGCCCGCCCCAGGCCCCGCCCGATCTGCTCGGCGGTGGCCCCCAGCCGGTGCGCGGCCGCGGCTGCGGCCAGCACGTTCTCGGCAAAATGCGCGCCCACCAGGGGCAGGGCCACGTCCAGGACCTCGCCGTCCAGGGAGAGCGCGAAGGTGGTCAGGTTGCCCTCCCGGCCCAGGACGCGCGCGGTGTAGGCCGCGTCCTTGCCCTTGACCGAAAAGCCCACCGGCTTCTCCAGGATGGTGCGGGCCTCCTGCCAGAGGAGCGGGTGGTCCATGGAGACCACCGCCTCCCCCCCGGGAGCCAGGAAGCGCAGGAGGGAGGCCTTTTCCCGGGCCACGCCGGCCAGGTCGCCCAGGCCCAGCACCAGAG
>JAEXTU010000061.1 GCA_023453335.1 Pseudomonadota bacterium
ATCTGGGGCAGTTCGAGCATGGTGCGGGCCAGCACGTCCAGGGACAGGTCGTTGCAGGAAAAGAGCCGGGCCTTGCGGTTCTTGGCCGTGTACACCCGGCGGCAGGGCTGCACGCAGCGGCCGCGCAGGCCGCTCTTGCCGCCCAGGTAGCTGCTCCACCAGCAGCGGCCGGACACGTTGTAGCACAGGGCCCCGTGCACGAAGACCTCCAGGGCCAGGCCCTCGGGGCAGGCCGCGGCGCAGGCCTTGACCTCGTCCACCGTGAGCTCCCGGGGCAGGACCACCCGGTCCGCGCCCAGGCGGCGGGCCACCGAGAGTCCGGCCGGATGCGTCACCGCGGCCAGGGTGGAGAAGTGCAGTTCGCCGGCGAACCCGGCCTGGCGCACCGCGTCGGCCAGGCCCAAATCCTGGACAATGAGCCCGGCGGGCCTTACGGTGCGGGCGAGGCGCGCGGCCAGGCGGCCGGCCGCGGCCAGGTCCCCGGGTTTGGCCAGGACGTTCATGGCCACGTAGAGCTTGGCCCCCTTGTCCCGGCCCAGGTCGGCCAGGGCGGCCAGCTCGGACAGGCTGAAGTTTTCGGCCTCCATGCGCGCGGAAAAGTGCTTGAGCCCCGCGTACACGGCGTCCGCGCCGGCGGCCAGGGCCGCCAGGTAGGACTGGGTGTCGCCGGCCGGGGCCAGGATCTCGGGCTTGTGTGTCTGGTTCATGTGGGAAATCCGCCCTCGCGACGGTCATCCGCAGAGCGGCGGTAAAAGGATGTGCGGTATGCAGTACAACGCCTGCCAGGACGTGAAGGTACTCACTGTGGAGCGCTTCGGCAAGGCTCCGGACGGAGGCCCGGCCGTGGCCGAGCTGGCCTTCGCCAATCCCGGCTGGACCGTGCGGCCCGGGCAGTTCGTCATGGTGCGGCCCGCGGCCGGCTGGGGGGACGGGGTGCTCTGGGCCCGGCCCTTCTCGGTGTACCGGGCGGACGAGGCCGCCATCTCCCTGCTCGTCGCGGCCGTGGGCCGGGGCACCGCCCGGCTGGCCAGGATGGAGGCGGGCGACACGCTCACCGCCTGGGGGCCGCTGGGCAGCTTCTTCGCCCGGGAGGACGAACAGCCCACCCTCATGCTGGGCGGGGGCATCGGCATCGCGCCTTTCCGGGCCTACATCGAGTCCCATCCCCGGCCGGACCTGCTGCGCCTGGTCTTCGGCCACACCGCGCCGCTGACCTCCTACCCCTGGCCGGCCCTGGCCGCGGGCGTGCCCACCGACGATTTCCACGAGCAGGGCCGGGAGGACCTGGCCCGGTTCATCGCCCTCATGGAGGCCCGCATCAGCGAGCTGCCCGCCGCGGGCCTGGTGCTGGCCTGCGGCCCCCTGCCCATGCTGCGCACAGTGAAGAGCCTGTGCGCCGCGGCCGGGGTGCGCTGCCAGCTCTCCATGGAGAACCGCATGGCCTGCGGGGTGGGGGCCTGCCTGGGCTGCGTGTGCAAGAGCGCCGCGGGCGAGCTGGTGCAGGTCTGCTCCCGCGGCCCGGTGTTCTGGGCCCAGGACCTGGACCTGGACGGGGAGGTGAAGCAGTGAACCTCGCAGTGGATTTCGCCGGGCTTTCCCTCAAGAACCCCATCCTCACCGCTTCGGGCACCTTCGGCTACGGGGCGGAGTTCGCCCGGTTCGGCGACCTGGCGGCCCTGGGCGGCATCGTGGTCAAGGGCCTGTCCCTCAAGCCCCGGGACGGCAACCCCATGCCGCGCATCGCCGAGACCGCCGCAGGCATGCTCAACGCCATCGGCATCCAGAACATGGGGGCCAGGCGGTTCGTGGAGGAGCGCCTGCCCCGGCTGCCCTGGAAGGAGGTGCCCATCCTGGCCAACCTCTACGCGTGCAGCGACGGGGAATACGCCGAGTTGGCCGGGTACCTGGCCGCGCAGGAGGGGGTGGCGGCCCTGGAGGTGAACATCTCCTGCCCCAACGTGGCCGAGGGCGGCGCGCTCTTCGGCGCGGACTCCAAGGCCGCGGCCCGGGTGACGGAGGCCGTGGCCAGGGCGGCGGGAACCAAGCCGGTCATCGTCAAGCTCTCGCCCAACGTCACGGACATCGCCGAGATCGCCCGCGCCGTGGTGGACGCCGGCGCGCACGGGCTGTCGCTCATCAACACCCTGACCGGCATGGCGGTGGACGCCCGCACCCGGCGGCCGCGCCTGGCCAACGTGGTGGGTGGGCTCTCCGGCCCGGCCATCAAGCCGGTGGCCCTGCGCTGCGTGTGGCAGGTGTGCCGGGCGGTCAAGGTCCCGGTCATGGGCATGGGTGGCATCGTCACCGCCGAGGACGTGCTGGAGTTCCTCCTGGTGGGGGCCACCGCGGTGCAGGTGGGCACCGCCAACTTCATCCGGCCCGACGCGGCCTTCCGCCTGGTTGAAGAATTGCCGATATTGATGCAGAAGTGGGGCATCGGTTCCCTGGACGAGTACCGGGGAAGCCTCAAGCTGTAATCCCTGCCGCCCCCGGAGCCCCCATGCCCCGCCGCGCCTGTCTGCTGGCCCTGGCCCTCGTCCTCTGCCTGCCCGCCCCGGGCCGGGCCATGGACGCCCAGAAGGTGTTCGCCAAGGCGTCGGGGTCGGTGGTGGAGGTCTTCAACCTGGACGGCTTCAAGAAATTCTCGAAGCTGGGCTCGGGCTTTGTGGTGGGCGATGGCACCCAGGTCATCACCAACCAGCACGTGGTCGAGGGCGCCAACACAGTGGTGGTCAGGACCCCGGACGACAAGGTCATCAAGGTGAAGGTGGAGGACACCGACAGGGTCCAAGATTTGGCCCTGCTGCGGCTGGAGGGCAAGGGACCGCCCCTGGAGTTGGCCGAGGAACTGCCCCAGGTGGGCCAGGAGGTGGCGACCATCGGCTCGCCCAAGGGCCTGGAGCGGACCCTGTCCACGGGCATCGTGAGCGCCCTGCGCAAGCTGAAGGGGCGCGAAATGGTGCAGATCACCGCGCCGGTCTCCGACGGCTCCAGTGGCGGCCCAGTGCTCGACGAGTCGGGCCGGGTGGTTGGGGTGGCCACCTCCATCGCCAAGGAGGGCCAGACCCTCAACTTCGCCGTGCCCAGCACCGCGGTGCTCCGGTTCATGGGCAAGCCGGTGATCCAGCGCAAGGCCTTCCAGCCGGCCCCGGAGCAGCATCTGGAGGTGGACAAGGCCCCGGACGGGTCCATCACCATCATCCAAAAACGCAAGCTCCAGGAGTAGGCCGGCCGTGCGCGCCCCGTGTCGTCCCTGCCTCCTGGCCGCCGCCCTCGCCGCACTCCTCCTCGCCGCCCCGGCCCAGGCCCTGGACGCCCAGGCGCTGTACGAGAAGGTCAAGGGCTCGATGGTTGTAGTGTACCGGATGGCCAATGACAACCGGGCGGTGGGCCTAGGCAGCGGGTTCGCCGTCGGCGACGGGACCCTGGTGGTGACCACCCAGCAAATGGTGAGCAGCGCGTCTTCGTACGTGGTCCTGAAAACTGCGGAAGGAAACTTGCTGCGCGATGTCAAAGTGTTGCGCGTTTCGGTGGAGAGCGACCTGGCGATCCTCAAGATACCGGTGGCCCTCCCGCCAATGGAGCTCAGCCCCGGCCCGGCCCAAGTCGGCCAGGAGGTGGCGGCCGTTGGCACCCCCAAGGGCGTCGAGGGCCTCCTGACCACGGGGGTGGTCAGTGGCGTTCGTACGTACAAGAACTGGCCCATCAAGGGGCTCATCCAGACCACGGCCCCATTCTACAAAGGGAGCACCGGCAGCCCGCTCATGGACGGGCAGGGTAGGGTGGTCGGCGTGGTGAACTCGTACGTCAAGGATGGTCAGAACCTGAACTTCGCGGTCCCGGTGGAGATTCTGCGCAGGCTGCTCGGCCGGGACCTGGCCCCGGCCGGGGGAAGCGTCCCGGCTGCCTCGGACACGCCGGCCGCCCCGGCGGGGCAGTCCTCCGGCAGCCTGGAGGTCAAGACCGCGCCGGACGGCTCCATCACCATCATCCAGCAGCGGCCCAAGCAGTAGTCAGGCCCGGCGCAGGTAGGCCTCGGCCAGGGCGTGGGCGTGGCGGGGGGGCAGGCCGCGCAGCCGGGGGTGGAGGGTTGCGCAGTCCGCGTAGGTGAGGCGGGCGGTCAGGGCCGCGCAGCGGGCCTCGTCCGCGGTGTGCGGAAACTGGCCGGGCGCGGCGGGCATCTCTTCCTTGCCCAGCAGCTTGATGTAGACCAGGGCGCGGGCGGCCAGGAGGTCGGCGCGGGGGCTCACGTGCCCCGGCCGGAAGGTGTAGAGCAGGGTCAGCA
>JAEXTU010000134.1 GCA_023453335.1 Pseudomonadota bacterium
ACTACCCCAAACCCCCCCGGGGGGGGGGGGGCCGCGCCGCGGGCCCGCGCCATTCAGGAGAAGATCCATGCAGATTTACTACGACAAGGACGCCGACCTGAAACTGCTCGCCAAGAAGACCGTGGCCATCATCGGCTACGGCTCCCAGGGCCACGCCCACGCCCAGAACCTGCGGGATTCCGGGGTGAAGGTGGTGGTGGGCCAGCGCCCGGGCGGGGCCAACTACGCCCTGGCCAAGGAGCACGGCTTCGCCCCGGTGTCCGCGGCCCAGGCCGCCAAGCAGGCGGACATCATCATGATCCTCCTGCCCGACCAGCACCAGAAGGCGGTGTACGAGGCGGACATCCTGCCCAACCTCAAGAAGGGCAAGGCCCTGTTCTTCGCGCACGGCTTCAACATCCACTTCGGCCAGATCCAGCCGCCCAAGGACGTGGACGTGTGCATGGTGGCTCCCAAGGGCCCCGGCCACCTGGTGCGCCGGGTGTACACCGAGGGCGGCGGCGTGCCCTGCCTGGTGGCCATCCACCAGGACGCCACCGGCAAGGCCATGAAGACCGCCCTGGCCTACGCCAAGGGCATCGGCGGCGCCCGCTCCGGGGTCATGGAGACCACCTTCCGCGAGGAGACCGCGACCGACCTGTTCGGAGAGCAGGTGGTGCTGTGCGGCGGCCTGACCTCGCTCATCCAGAAGGGCTTCGAGACCCTGTGCGAGGCCGGGTACCAGCCCGAGGTGGCCTATTTCGAGTGCCTGCACGAGGTGAAGCTCATCGTGGACCTGATCTACGAGGGCGGCCTGGCCAAGATGCGCCACTCCATCAGCGACACCGCCGAGTACGGCGACTTCACCCGCGGCCCGCGCATCGTCAACGATGCCACCAAGGCCGAGATGAAGAAGATCCTCACCGAGATCCAGACCGGCGTGTTCGCCAAGGAGTTCATCCTGGAGAACCAGGCCAACCAGGCCCAGCTCAAGGCCTGCCGCCGGCTGTCCGCCGAGCACCCCATCGAGGTGGTGGGCGGCAAGTTGCGGAGCATGATGAGCTGGCTCAAGAAGTAGCCGTCGTTCTGCTGGACGTGAAGGGGCCGCCTCCCGGCAGGGGGGCGGCCTTTGTCATGGATGGCATGGAAAGTGCTTGCCCATCCTGGAGCGGTCCGGCTTTCGGCGGGCCGCCCCATGCCTCAGGAGGCGCAGCATGACCAATGAACAGTTGTTGGCCGCGGTGAATCTCATCGTGAACGGCGATGCCGGTGCCTGGCGGCAGGGCTATTATGATGTCCTTTTTCGCCAGGCCATGGACAGTCGGAAACTCGACGGAGTGCCGCTCTTGGACTACGACTACGCCCGGCGCGATCTGCTCTACGGCCACGTGAACAACGAGGTCTTGGGCAACCGGGCCGTGGACTACCTGGAGTTCGGGGTGGCGGGCGGCCAGAGCCTGGGGAACTGGCTGGCGCGCAACCAGCATCCGGAGTCGCGATTCTTCGGGTTCGACACCTTCGAGGGCCTGCCCGAGAACTGGCTCGCGGACCGCCCCCGGGGCTCCTTCAGCACCAAGGGCGCGATTCCGGCCATTCCGGACCCCCGGGTGCGTTTCGTCAAGGGGCTGTTCCAGGAAACCCTGCCCGGGTTCCTCAAGTGGTTCAAGCCCCGCAACCAGCTGGTGGTGCACATCGACTGCGACCTGTTCAGCGCGTCCCTCTACGCCCTCATGGCCCTGGACCATCTCATGGCCAAGGGCACGGTGATCCTCTTCGACGAGTTCCTGCCCAAGGACGAGTTCGCGGCCTTCCACACCTACGCCGAAACCTGCTACCGAACCTGGGAGGTCCTGGTCTCCCGGCGGGACCTGGTCAAGCTGGCCATCCGGCTGACCTCCTGAATCCGGCCCCGGACAAAGCAACAGGCCGCCTCCCAACAGGGGGGCGGCCTATTGCTTTTTTGCGCCGGCGGCCTAGAGCGAGGCCACGCGCTGGTCGGTGTGCACCAGCCGGGCCGCGGTGGTGCGGAACAGGTATTCCATGACCCGGTAGAGGGTTTCGCCGGGCAGCTTGCCCAGGTGCTTCACGTTCAGGCCGAAGATGGTGGCCGCATCCTTGGTGCGCACGTCGGCGGTGCGCGGGGTGTCCAGGAAGGCCCCGATCTCGCCCACCACCCCCGGGGCCCGGACCGTGGCCAGGACCTTGCCCTTCTTCTCCACCGACACCTCGCCGCGGATGAGCACGAACATGATGCTCTCCACGCTGCCCTCGTGGATGAGCGGCGTGTCCGCTGGGCACTCCATCCAGCTACCGAAGGACAGGATCTGGCACAGCATCTCATCCTCCTTGAACAGGGCGAAGAAGGGGATCTTGCGCAGGGCCGCGGCCTTTTCGTCGGAGCAGGCCAGGTTTTCGCTGGTGGAATAAACCTTCATGCGCGTCCTCCGGGGTATGGGGTATCAGGTTTTGTCCATAACCCGGCCCGGGGATTCTGGGCAAGTCCGAATGGCGGGAAGGGGAAAGGCATTGACGGAGCCCCGACGGTGGATGCTAGACTGGGAGCCAAGGCCACCAGGACCCCCCCGTGGCGGGCGGGGCATACCAGGTTGCGAGGAGGTACCATGCTGGGCATCGAAAAGCGCATCCGCGAGATGTACGGCGAAGGATACGACGAGGAGACCCTGCGGAAGTTCTCCAGCGGCGGAAGCGGCGTCGGCGTGCTCTCCCTGCTCATTGCGGCGGTGGCCCTGGTCCTGGCCGCCGGCCCCTATTTCTCGGACACCGCGGGCCAGGCCCAGCGGGCCTTGCTGGCCGCAGACCAGGCCACGGCCCAGGTGCGCGGCCTGGATTCGCGGCTGCGCTCCCTGGAGACCCAGAACGGCAACGTGCAGGGCATCCTCATCAATTCCATGCTCAACGAGGTCAAGCAGAAGGCCGCCTTCCTGGCCTCCCAGCCCCTGACCCCGGCCCAGAAGGCGACCCTGGCCGAGGCTTTGGCGCCCCTGGCCCCGCCGGCCGCCGCGCCGGCTCCTGCTCCGGAAGCCGCCCCGGCCCCGGCCGAGGCCAAGCCCGCGCAGTAGGGTGCCCCATTCGACCTGTTCCGGCCGGGCCTTGGCCCGCGGCGAGGCCTGGCCGTGACCTGGTTCGTCTATCTCCTGGAATGCCGTGACGGCACGCTCTACTGCGGCGTGACCACCGACCTTGCCCGCCGGCTGGCCGAGCACAACGGCCAGGTTCCGGGCGGCGCGCGCTATACCAACTCCCGTAGGCCGGTGCGCCTGGCGGCCAGCGCCCCCTGCCCCAGCCGGGCCGCGGCCTGCCGGCTGGAGGCCCTGGTCAAGCGCCTGCCCCGCAAGGCCAAGGCCGAATTCCTGGCCACTTACGCCCAGGCCTGACACCCCGGTCCCAATGGAGACCCTGCACGACCTGTTGAGTCGCGTCCGCTGGGACCCGGGCTTCGGAACCGGCAGCTTCGAGCTGGGAATCTACGACCGGATGGAGCACGGGATCGTGCGCATGCCCCTGGCCCGGGTCCGCTTCGAGCCGGGCAACCGCTTCGCCTGCTTTCTCGACGATGACGACGGCCAGTCCCGCACCGTGCCCCTGCACCGGGTGCGCGAGGTATACCGGGACGGGCGATTGATCTGGAAGCGGGGAGGAAAAACTAGACCATCTTGTTGACGTGCAGGCCCTTGCCCACGGTGGCGGGCGGGGCCACCCGCACCGGCATGTTGCCGGCCGGCCCCACCTTGGCCAGGGTCTTGGCGATGAGCTGCACCGCTAATCCCTGCTGGTGCAGCGCCCCGGCTGCTCCTGCTCCGCCCACTGCGCTCATGGTCCTGCTCCTGGGCCGAATGATCGGCTATCTGTCGTATCGGCCGCCGCCCGGAAAACTTTACCCGGAGGAGGCCCCTTGCCTGCGGGCCAGGCGGAGGAAGGCCGCCACCTCCCGCAGCACCAAGCGCACCGAGTAGCCCACCATGATGAGCCCGGAGATGGGCATGCACACGTAGAGCCAGCGCCGGGACACGTTGAAAACCGGGGTCCAGTCCTGGGCCAGCCAGGTCAGGCGCGCGCCCTGGTAGAAGAAGATGGCGATGAAGACCAGGGAGGTCGCCTCAATGGCCGCGGCAACCAGGTGCCCGGCGGGGGTGCCCTTGATCTTCTCCGTGATCCACTCCAGCCGAAAATGCTCGTCTCTTGCCCAGAGCGCGGCCGCCCCGAAGAAGACCATCCAGGCGAACATCCACTCCACGATCTCGTCGAACCAGAAGAAGGCCCAGATGGGGAAGGAGCGCACGAACACGTTGCCCACCAGGAGTACCAGGAGCACGCTGAAGCAGGACACGCAGATCACCCGCAAGGCGGTCACCAGGCCCCGGTCGAAGGCGGTGCGGGTGAGGGACTCGTCGTGGAGCGGCTTGCAGGTGCTCATGGCATGGCCCCCATCACCAGGTTGGGCAGCCAGAGGGAGACCGCGGGCACGTAGGCCACCACCAGGAGCACCAGGAAGATGCCCAGCAGGTAGGGCCACATCTCGATGGTCAACTCCCCGATGGACAGGTTGGTGATGCTGGACACGGCGTAAAGGCACATGCCCACCGGCGGGGTGAGCAGGCCGATCAT
>JAEXTU010000116.1 GCA_023453335.1 Pseudomonadota bacterium
CCCCATGGCCGGCCGGTTGGCCAGCCTGCCCCCCTACCTGTTCGCCGAGATCGACCGGATCAAGGCCGAGGTGCGCGCCCGCGGCGTGGACATCATCAGCCTGGGCGTCGGCGACCCCGACCTGCCCACCCCGGACTTCATTGTCGAAGCCCTGGCCCAAGCCGCGCGCAACCCGATTAATCACCAGTATCCTTCCTATTCCGGACTGGACACCTTTCGCACCGCCGTGGCCGGCTGGTACCAGGCCCGCTTCGGCGTGGACCTGGACGCCAAGCAGGAGGTGGTGAGTCTCATCGGATCCAAGGAGGGCATCGCCCACTTCCCCCTGGCCTTCATCAACCCCGGCGACCTGGCCCTGGTCTGCACGCCCAACTACCCGGTGTACAACATCGCGGTGAACTTCGCGGGCGGCGACGTGCAGTTCGTGCCCCTGACCGACGAACACGATTTCCTGCCCGACCTGGACGCCATCTCCGAGGACAACTGGCGGCGGGCCAAGATGATCTTCGTGAACTATCCCAACAATCCCACCGCGGCCACGGCCCCGGACAGCTTCTATGAGAGGCTCATCGCCAAGGCCAAGGAGTTCGGGGTCATCGTGGTGCACGACGCGGCCTACACCGAGGTCTACTACGACGAGGCGGACAAGCCGCGCAGCATCATGGAGTTCCCCGGGGCCAAGGACGTGGCCATCGAGTTCCACTCCCTGTCCAAGACCTACAACATGACCGGGTGGCGCATCGGCATGGCTGTGGGCAACCCGGACCTGGTCAAGGGCCTGGGCAAGATCAAGGAGAACGTGGACTCGGGCATCTTCCAGGCGGTGCAGGAGGCCGGCATCGTGGCCCTGGCCCAGGGCGAGCCCTACACCGCCAAGTTCCGGGCCATCTACAAGGAGCGCCGCGATGTGGTGGTGAAGGCCCTGGG
This sequence comes from Pseudomonadota bacterium, assembly GCA_023453335.1. Lineage (GTDB taxonomy): Bacteria > Desulfobacterota > Desulfovibrionia > Desulfovibrionales > Desulfovibrionaceae > UBA6814. Next base: position 928 of record JAEXTU010000116.1, read on the forward strand.
CAAGATCGGCATCTCCTGCCGCACCCCCAAGGCCACCTTCTACGTCTGGTCCAGGGTCCCGCAGGGCCAAACTTCGGCGGCCTTCGTGTCCCGGCTGCTTCAGGAGACCGGGGTGGTGACCACCCCGGGCAACGGGTTCGGCGCGCCCGGGGAGGGCTACTTCCGCATCTCCCTGACCGTGGACACCCCGCGCCTGGAGGAGGCGGTATCCCGCATCGCCCAAAAACTGTAAGGGCCTACGTGGGTCTGGGCTCCAACCTGGGCGACCCGCAGGCCAACCTGGCCGAGGCCAGGCAGCGCCTGGCCGCAGTGCCGGGGGTTGCAATCGAGGCGGCCTCGCCGGTGTACCGGACCGAGCCGCAAGGCAAGAAGGACCAGCCCTGGTTTGCCAACCAGGTCCTGGCGGTGCTATGCAACGGCCTGGCAGCCCTGGATCTTTTGGCCGCCCTGCACGGCATCGAGACGGACATGGGGCGGAGCAGGGCAGGGGAGGAGCGCTTCGGCCCCCGGGTGGCGGACCTGGACCTGCTGCTCTTCGGCAGCGAGGTGCGGGAGGAAGGGGGACTCACCCTTCCCCACCCCCGGATGCGGGAACGGGCCTTCGTGCTGGTCCCCCTGGCCGACCTGGCCCCGGGCCTGGTGTTCCCGGACGGGGATACTGTGGCCGACGCCCTGGAAGAGTTGGATTTCCTGCGGGAGGGGGACGCCATTCACCAGCCGTCTCCCAGCAGGGTTGATTCTTAATGTATCGCTTGAAGGAACCGTCAACCTTGTGAGTGCGCCATGCTGAAAGTGTTGCTCCTGATCGGTGGCATCTTCATCCTCTTCAAGCTCTTTTCCGGTGACAAGAAGGTCAAGGAAACCAAGGGCAAGAAGGAAGAAGAGCGTCTGGTGGCCTCGGGCGAGATGGTCAAGGACCCCATCTGCGGAGCCTTTGTGGAAAAGGACAGCCCCATCCGGGTCCGCTCGGGCGAGACTGTCCATTCCTTCTGCAGCTACCAGTGCCGCGACAAGTACCTCAAACAGTTGGAAGCCGGGACCAAGGACCAGGAAAAGGCCGGGTAGGGCGACCCCCCCCAAGGAGGCAGGGCATGCGCTTCTTCATCGACACCGCCAATCTCGAGGAAATCCGCAAGGCCAAGGGCTACGGCCTGGTCGACGGGGTGACCACCAACCCCAGCCTGTTCGCCAAGGAGTCCCAGGATTGGCGCAAGCTGGCCGAGCTCATCTGCAAGGAAGTGGACGGTCCGGTGAGCCTGGAAGTCATCGGCACCACGGCCAGGGACATGGTCCGAGAGGCCCGGGAGCTGGTCAAGTACGGCCCCAACGTGGTGGTGAAGATCCCCATGATCATGGAGGGGCTGGCCGCCATCCGGGAGCTCAAGGCCATGGACATCCCGGTGAACTGCACCCTGATCTTCACCCCCATGCAGGCGCTCCTGGCGGCCAAGGCCGGCGCGGCCTTCGTGTCCCCCTTCGTGGGCCGACTGGACGACATCCTGCACACCGGCATGGACTGCATCGCGGACATCGTGACCATCTTCGACAACTACGCCCTGGACACCGAGATCCTGGTGGCCAGCGTGCGCAACCCTCTGCACATCCAGGATGCTGCCCTGCTCGGGGCCGACGTGGTCACCGTGCCCTTCAAGGTGCTGGAACGCATCGCCAGGCACCCCTTGACCGACCAAGGCCTAGCCACCTTCCTCAAGGACTGGGAAAAAGCCCCGGGCGCCACGACCAAGGCGGCCAAGCCCGCTGCCAAGAAGCCCGTTGCCGCCAAGAAGGCGGCCCCGGCCAAGAAGCCGTCCAAGAAGAAGTAGGGCGGCATTTCATCTTTTGCATGAGGAGAAGGCCCTGCAAAGGGCCTTTTTCTTTGCCGGCGACCCGAGTTGGGCAATTGTTCATTTATTTTACAACATCCCAATATACCAGCACAAACCGCTAGAACACGATTTGCACACCAGCCCAGTCCCGGCAGTACGGCTGGGCTTCGTCGGGCTCCAGGAACCATCCAGCCTGGCAAGCCCCCCCCTTACCCTGGGTTCCCCGTTTTTAATGTCTCATAATGTAAATTATGTTAACTTTAATTATCTGAAATACCCCTCTACCGTCCTGAAATCACAGTCCTTCCTTAAAAGAAGCCAAGCGTGAAGCATGGTGTGAGGCGATGGACGAAGGTGGCTGGCCTCTGCCCCGGCCCTGGTGTACAGTACCCAGTCATGATGTCCCTGCAGGAGGCTCTTACCCAGTATGGCTACTTGGCCCTGTTCGTGGGCAGCCTGCTGGAGGGCGAAACCATGCTGCTGCTGGCGGGATTCGCCGCACACCGCGGCTATCTCTCCCTGTCCGTGGTCATGGTCGTGGCCTTCTGCGGCGGCACCCTGGGCGACCAGGCCTTCTTCCTGATCGGGAAATACGCAGGGGCCCCGCTCCTGACCCGCTTCCCCAAACTGGTCGCCCGGGTCCAGCCCGTGCACCGGATGATCGAGCGTTACCACAAATGGCTCATCGTCATGGTGCGCTTCATGTATGGACTGCGTATCGCCGGACCCATCATCATCGGCATGAGCGAGGTGCATGTCTGGACCTTCGCCCTGCTCAACATGCTGGGGGCGTTCGTCTGGGCCATTCTGGTCGCCGGCGCGGGCTATCTCTTCGGCCAGACCCTGCACCTGCTCTGGTCCGACGTGAAGCACTCGAACATGGTGACGGCCGCCCTGCTCATCCTGGCCGCGGCGCTCATCGCCCTGTACCGCCATCGACGCAGCCGGCGGCGCTGAACAGGCACCCTACTTCTTGGTCATGCGGTACACGCCGTCCCAGGTCTGGCCCTGGGGAACCGGCGGATTTTCCTTATATTCCTTGCAGCGCTTGATGAACACCCGGGAGGGCGTGGTGGCCCCGTCCGGAATGCGCTCGATGGCGTCGGCCTGCTCGAAGGTGGCGATGGCCTGGTCCCATTCCATGCGCTGGTACTGCTCCATGGCCTTGGCGAACAAGGGCAGGAGCTGCTGCTCCTGGGCCGTGAGCTCGCCCTTCATGGCGCACAGTTCATACACCTCCACCGGCTCGGACTTGCCCACCACGGTGAGGCGGTCGATGAAGCGCACCTCGACCAGGTCGCGGATCTTGCGGGTCTGGCCCGCGGGGTCGGTGAACTCGTTCTCCAGCACGAACTGGCTGAGCATGGTGTACACGCCGTACTGCTTGGACCCGGCCTCCAGCCGGGCGGCCAGGTTCACCGCATCGCCCATCATGGTGTAGTTCATGCGCATGGACGAGCCCATGTTGCCCACCACGATCTCGCCGGTGTTGATGCCTATGCGCATCTTCATCTGGTGCACGATGGCCGGCCACTTGTCCCCGGGCGCCCACTGCTCGGGAGGCAGGTTCTTGAAGTTGCGGTTCTCCCCGGGCTGCTCCTTTTCCGCGCCCCACTTTCCCCGCAGTTCCAGAAGCTTGCGCTGCATGCCCAGGGCCGATCGGCAGGCGCGCAGGGCGTGGTCCGGCACCTCTAGGGGCGCACCGATGAAGGCCACGATGGCGTCGCCCTCATACTTGTCCAAGGTCCCCTCCTCGGCGATGAAGATGTCGGTCATGGCCGAGAGGTACTCGTTGAGCAGTTCCACCAACTGGGAGGCGGTGAGCTTTTCGGAGAAGGTCGAGAACCCCTGGATGTCCGTGAAATAGGCGGTGATGATCCGGGCCTCGCCGCCCAGTTGCGGGGTGATGTGGCTCTCGAACATCTGATTGATGAGCTCCGGGGACAGGTAGCTCTTGAAGGTGTCGTGCAGGAACTTCTTCTGCCCTTCCTCTCGCCAGAACTTGATGAGGGTGAGCAGGGTGAAGTTGCCGATGAGCAGGAGCATGGGGAATTCCGGCGAGATGTAGAAGCCCCGCTCCCCGATCATGTAGACCGCGCCGAACCAGAGGCCGACCCCGGTGATCACTACGGGCACCACGGACAAAGCCGCGCTGGTCCAGGTGAGCAACACCGTGGTCAGCACCCCCACCGCGATGATGAGCAGAAACTCCATGCCGAAGGCCCACACCGGCCGCTGGATGAAGTCCTCCATGAGGATGTTGTCCACCACCGTGGCGTGGGCCTCCACCCCCGGGAAATTCTCGTCGAAGGGCGTGGTCCGGATGTCCTTGAGGCCCGCGGCCGAGGTGCCCACGAACACGATCTTGCCCTTGAGCTCGTCGGGCTTCAGGCGATCGCCCAGGACCTTGGACGCCGAGACGTAGGGGTACGAACCACTCGGGCCGCGGTACTTGAGGAGCATGTGCGCGCTGTGGTCCACCGGGACCACCGTGTCGCCGAGCTGGAATGACTCCAGGCCCTGGGTGTCCACCTTGAGCTTGACCTGGTTGACCCCGGTGGCCTGCATGAGGGTGGCCAGGGCCAGGCTGGGATAGACCTGGCCGTCGGCATAGCTGAGCAGGAGCGGCGTGCGGCGCAGCACGCCGTCCCGGTCCGGTTCGGCATTGAAGAACCCCGAGGCCGGCGCGTTCTCTGACAGCACCGGGACGTTGCAGATGACCGAGGGCGCGGTCTGGAGATAGGGCCGGTCGGTGCGAACCCCGGGCTCGAACTTGACCGCCGAACTGGCCGGGTGCAGGCGGCACCCCACGGAAGTGACCTTGTCCGCCTTGAAGTTGAAATAATAACCCAGCACAAACGGGCCGCTCCCCAGCACCCCGCCCAGGACCTGGTCGTTGTCCATGAGCTGCTCGGGCAGGCCGGTGAACCCAATGTCCACCTGGAGGTCGCGTTTGAGCTGGCTCTGCAACACGTGGGGCGAGGTGTTGTCCGGTTCGGCGAACACGATGTCCAGGCCCACGGCCACCGCGCCCGCGGCGCGGAGCTTGGCCAGGAGCAGGGCCACCCGATAGCGGGGCCAGGGCCACTGCCCGTACTCGGCCAGGGCGCGCTCGTCCAGGTCGCAGATGACCGGCACCCCCGAGGTCTTGGGCGTGGCGGTCTGGACCAGAAGCACGTCGTAGATCTTGTCGTCCAGGAGCCGGAAAAGAAGCGGCGGCGAGATGTAGAGCATGGCCACGGTGACCGAGAACAGGACACCGCAACTGAAGATGAGCACCTTGCCGGTGGCCAGCCGCTTCCAGAAGCGCCTCAGCCG
>JAEXTU010000230.1 GCA_023453335.1 Pseudomonadota bacterium
TACCACGACTATACCTCGCAGGGCGAACTCTCGGTGCTCAAGGAGGTGACGCCTTCGCTGCTCGAGAACGGCGGCGAGAACGTGCTGATCATCGACGACTTGACCGACACCGGCAAGACCGCGGCGGTCGTGCGCGCCATGCTGCCCAAGGCCCATTTCGCCGCCGTCTACGCCAAGCCGAAGGGCCGGCCGATGGTCGACACCTTCATCACCGAGGTCAGCCAGGACACCTGGATACTCTTCCCCTGGGACGCCGAATCCCAGTACGTGAAGCCCCTGGCCGCCGGTCGCGCCGATTGCCCTTAACGCATACGCATTACAGGATTTTCCATCCAATCTTTCGCCCGGCCGGCCTTGCCAGCCCGGCCGGGTTGGTTTAGGAAATCCCATCCGCATCCAACCCGGAGGACACCCATGGTGATGAAACGACTGGCCCTGGTTCTGGCCGCGGCCTGCCTGGCCCTGGCCCTGGCCGCCTGCGGCAGCGAGCCCAAGAAGGAAGAGAAGAAGGAGGCCCCGGCCAAGGCCGAGAGCAAGCAGGAAGCCCCGGCCCCGGCCGCCGCCCCGGCTGCCGACTTCCAGGTGGGCTTCGTCTATGTTTCGCCGGTGGGCGACGCGGGCTACTCCTTTGCCCACGACAACGGCCGCAAGGTGGTGGCCGCCATGCCCGGCGTGGCCACCTCCTTCGTGGAGGCCGTGCCCGAGGGCGCGGACGCCGAACGCATCATCCGCAACATGGCCGCCAAGGGCTTCAAGCTCGTGTTCACCACCAGCTACGGGTACATGGACCCCACCCTCAAGGTGGCCGGCGAGTTCCCGAACACGGTGTTCATGCACTGCTCCGGCTACAAGACCGCGCCCAACATGGGCACCTATTTCGGCCGCATCTACCAGGCCCGCTACCTCACCGGCATGGTGGCCGGGGCCATGACCAAGTCCAACGTGCTTGGCTACGTGGCCGCCTTCCCCATCCCCGAGGTCATCCGCGGCATCAACGCCTTTGCCCTGGGCGCCCAGAAGGTGAACCCCAAGGCCGAGGTGCGGGTGGTCTGGACCAAGACCTGGTACGACCCGGCCACCGAGAAGGAGGCCGCCAAGAGCCTGCTGGACGTGGGCGCGGACGTCATCGCCCAGCACCAGGACTCCCCCGGCCCGCAGGAGGCCGCCCAGGAGAAGGGCGTCTGGTCCATCGGCTACAACTCCGACATGGGCGCCTTTGCGCCCAAGTCCCACCTCACCGCCGCCGTCTGGAACTGGGGCGTCTACTACAAGGACGTGGTGGAGAAGGTGCAGGCCGGGACCTGGAAGAGCGCCCAGGACTGGTGGGGCATGGACAAGGGCATCGTGGACATCGCGCCCTTCGGCCCCATGGTGCCCAAGGAGGTCCAGGACAAGGTCCTGGCCGCCAAGGAAGAGCTCAAGGCCGGCAAGGACACCGTGTTCGCCGGCCCGGTCAGCGACCAGAAGGGCCAGGTGCGCTGCCCCGCGGGCCAGACCATCCCGGACGCCGACCTGCTCGGCATGACCTGGTTCGTCAAGGGCGTGGTGGGCACCACGGAATAGGGCGCGGCCACGGCATGTTCGGCCTTACGGCGCACAAACGGACGGAGCCCCCGGGGTGGGGCTCCGTCTGTGTTTTTCCCGCGGCGGTGGTCCTGGCCCTGGCCCTGGGCCTGGGGCTGTTGGCCGCGGCCGGGCGGCCGTTCCTGGCGGTGCTCTCCGCCCTCTTCTCCGGGGCCTTCGGCTCCTGGCGCGCGGTGGAGGAGACCCTGCTCAAGACCTCGCCCATCTTCCTCTGCTCCCTGGGCGTGGCCGCCACCTTCCGCATCAAGGTCTGGAACATCGGGGCCGAGGGCCAGTACGCCCTGGGCGCAGTGGGTGGCGCCGCGATGGCCCTGGCCTTCCCCGGCCTGCCCGCGCCGCTGCTCATCCCCCTCATGTTCCTGGGCGCGGCCCTGGCCGGGGCCCTGTGGGCCGTCATCCCCGCGCTCCTGCGCCTGCGCCTGGCGGTGAACGAGATCATCACCACCCTCATGCTCAACTACCTGGGCATCCTCTTCCTGGACTGGCTGGTGTACGGCCCCTGGAAGGACCCGGCCAGCCACGGCTTTCCCATGACCGCCCTGTTCCCGCCCGCCGCGGTGCTCGGCCGCATCCCGGGCACCCGGCTGCACTGGGGCCTGCCCCTGTGCGCGGTGCTGGGACTGGGCCTGTGGTTCTTCCTGTCCCGCACCCGGCTGGGCTTCGAACTCAAGGCCAGCGGCGAGGGCCGGCGCACCGCCTCCTACGCCCGCATGCCCTACGACGCCCTGGTGCTCCTGGTCATGGGCCTGTGCGGGGCCCTGGCCGGCTGGGCCGGGATGGTGGAGGCCTCGGCGGTCATCGGGCGGCTGCAGCCCGCGGTCATGGCCGGCTACGGGTTCACCGCCATCGTGGTGGCCTGGCTGGCTAGGCTTAGGCCCCTGGCCATCGCCCTGGCCGCCTTCCTGCTGGCCGCCCTGCGGGTGGGGGTGGAGAACCTCATGCTGGACTTCGCGGTGCCGGCCGCCTTCGGCCGCATCCTGGAGGGCCTCATCCTGCTCTGCGTGCTGGCCGGCCAGTTCTTCACCACCTACACCTTCCGGCGCACCCGGGCCGCGGCCCCCGAGTCTCCCGCCCCCGGGTCTGGGGAGAACGCGGCGTGAACCCCGACCTCATCGTCCCCCTGCTGGCCGCCGCGGTCCAGTCCGGCACCCCGGTGCTCTTCGCCACCCTGGGCGAGATGTTCACCGAGAAGTCCGGGGTGCTCAACCTGGGGGTGGAGGGCATGATGCTCTGCGGCGCCCTGGCCGCCTTCGTGACCAGCCTGTACACCGGCTCGCCCTGGCTGGCGCTGGCGGCCGGCGGGGTGGCCGCCTCCCTGGTGGGCGCGTTGCACGGCCTGGTCTGCCTGACATTTTTGGGAAACCAGGTGGTGAGCGGCCTGGCCCTGACCATCTTGGGCACCGGCCTGGCCGACGCCCTGGGTGCCCCGCTCATCGGCCGCACCGCCCCGGGCTTCGGCCCCCTGGCCCTGCCCCTGCTCTCAGACATCCCCTTCCTGGGCCCGGCCTTCTTCCGGCGCACCCGGCCCGGGCTGCGCCTGACCGCCGCGGGCGAATACCCCGCGGCCGCCATCGCGGCCGGGCTGGCCCCCATCGCCCTGCGCTGGGCGGGCATCCTGGCCGGCGCGTTCCTGGTGGGCCTGGGCGGGGCCTACCTCTCCCTGGCCTACACCCATTTGTGGACCTCGGGGCTCACCGCCGGCCGGGGCTGGATCGCGGTGGCCCTGGTGATCTTCGCCTCCTGGAAGCCGGGCCGCGCCGTGGCCGGGGCCTGGCTCTTCGGCGGGATCATGGCCTTCCAGCTCCGCCTTCAGGCCGCGGGGGCCACCCTGCCCTCCTCGCTCCTGCTCATGCTGCCCTACGCCACCACCATCGTGGTGCTGACCGCGGCGGCCCTGCGCCGCGGGGCCTCCCGTGCCTCGGCCGCGCCCGAGGCCCTGTCGGTGAACATCGAGCCCGAGGACTGACGTGGCCGCGCCCGAGCAAGCCCGCTCCCTGGTCCGCCTGGAGGGCATCACCAAGCGCTTCGGCGCGGTGGCGGCCAATGCCGGCGTGAGCCTGGACATCCGGCCGGGCAGGGTGCTGGCCCTGCTCGGCGAAAACGGGGCGGGCAAGAGCACCCTCATGGGCATCCTCTCCGGCCGCTGGCGGCCCGACGCCGGCCGCATCCTGGTGGACGGCGCGCCGGTGGTGTTCGCCTCGCCGCGCAAGGCCATCGCCGCGGGCATCGGCATGGTCTACCAGCATTTCATGCTCGCCCCCCGGCTCACCGTGGCCGAAAACGTGCTCCTGGGCCAGGAGGGCGGCTTTATGCTCTCCCCGCGGGCCATGGCCGCCCGGGTGGCGGCCCTGGCCGCGGAGTTCGGCCTGGCCCTGGACCCCGCCGCCCGGGTGGAGGACCTCTCCATGGGCGAGCGGCAGCGGGTGGAGATACTCAAGCTCCTGCACCGCAAGAGCCGGGTGCTCATCTTCGACGAGCCCACCGCGGTGCTCACCCCGGGCGAGACCACTCAGCTTTTTTCCGCCTTCCGCGCCCTCACCGCCCGGGGCCGGGCGGTGGTGTTCATCTCCCACAAGCTGGAGGAGGTGCTGGAGGTGGCCGACGAGGTGGCCATCCTGCGCCGCGGCAAGGTGGTGGAGACCCTGCCCCGGGAGGCCGTCACCTCCGGCCGCGACCTGGCCTCCCGCATGGTGGGCCGCGAGGTGCTGCTCACCGTGGACAAGGCCCCCCTGCCCCCCGGGGAGGAGGTGCTCCGGGTGGAGGGCCTGTCCGGCGAGGGCCTGGAGGACGTGAGCCTCAGCCTGCGCCAGGGCGAGATACTGGCCATGGTGGGGGTGGCGGGCAACGGCCAGAAGCCCCTGGTGGAGGTGCTGGCCGGGCTGGCTCCGCCGGCCGCCGGCCGGGTGCTCCTGCTCGGCTCGGACTGGAAGGAGTTCTACGCCCGGCCCTCCTGGCGGGGCACCCTGTGCTATATCCCCGAGGACCGGCTGGGCCTGGCCACCATGCCCGGCATGGACGTGGTGGACAACGTGCTGCTCACCACCCGCGGCGGCTTCTCCCGCGGGCCGCTCCTGGACCTGGGCCGGGCGCGCAGCGTGGCGCGGGAGCTGGTGGAGGAGTACAATGTCCACCCCCGCGACCCCAATGCCCTGGCCTGGCAGCTCTCCGGCGGCAACCTCCAGAAGCTGGTGCTGGCCCGGGAGTTCTACCGCGATCCCCGCATCATCCTGGCGGAGCAGCCCACCCAGGGCCTGGACGTGGCCGCCACCGAGGAGGTCTGGGAGCGGCTGCTCCTGGCCCGGCGCACCGCCGGGGTGCTCCTGGTGACCGGGGACCTGAACGAGGCCCTGCAGCTGGCCGACCGGGTGGCGGTCATGTTCCGGGGCCGGATCATGGACACCTTCCCGGCCGGGGACCAGGCCAAGGTGGCGGGCATCGGCCCGCTCATGGCCGGGGTGCGGCCGGGCGCGACCGGGGCGTAATACCGCCGACATTTTTGGGACTTGTCAGGAGCTTCGGTTCTTTGTACTTGGATTGTTTGTGTTTCGCGTAACCGCGGCGCGGCTGGGCCGCACCGCTCGGATTCACCGTTTTTCGGTCCCGGCACGCGCCGGGGCGCACCCCATCAGGAGGAAGTTCCATGAAACGCATTCTCTTGTCCCTGCTCGCCGTGCTCATGCTCGCCACCGCCGCCCAGGCCAAGACCGTCGTCTTCGCCTCGGACTGCACCTGGCCGCCCATGGAGATGACCGACGCCAACAAGCAGTGCGTGGGCTTCGGCCCTGACCTGGTGATGGCCATCGCCAAGGCCGGCGGCTTCAAGGCCGAGATCAAGAACACCGCCTGGGACGGCATCTTCGCGGGCCTGGGCATGGGCAAGTACCAGGCCATCTCCTCCTCGGTGTCCATCACCGACGCGCGCAAGGGCCAGATGGACTTCTCCGAGCCCTACTTCGAGGTGAAGCAGGGCGTGGTGGTCAAGAAGGACGCCGCGGTCAAGGCCGAGGCCGACCTGAAGGGCAAGAACGTCGGCGCCCAGATCGGCACCACCGGCTACTTCGCCGCCCAGCGCATCGCCGGCGACAAGGCCAAGTCCTATGACGAAGTGGGCCTGGCCGTGGCCGACCTGGCCGCCGGCCGCCTGGACGCCGTCATCTGCGACGACGCCGTGGCCGCCGACTACGCCCTGAACAATCCCGAGTACAACAAGACCCTGGCCCTGGCCTTCCTGATCAAGCCCGAGAAGCCCGAATACCTGGGCTTCGCCGTGAAGAAGGGCGACAAGGACACCAAGGCCCTCATCGACAAGGGCCTCAAGGCCGTCAAGGCCAGCGGCGAGTACGACAAGATCTACAAGAAGTGGTTCGGCTCCAACTAGTTCCGCTTGCCCTCTGCCTCCCCGGCCCGG
>JAEXTU010000265.1 GCA_023453335.1 Pseudomonadota bacterium
CTCGCTCAACCCGCGGCTGTCCATCGGGCCGTCCATGGCCGAGGCCCTGACCGTGGCCGGCATGGGTCGGGCCGAGCGGCGGGAGCGGGTGGGGGAGCTCATGGACCTGGTGGGCCTCAGGCGCGAGCGCATGGACGCCTATCCCCACGAGTTCTCCGGCGGCCAGCGGCAGCGGGTGGCCATCGCCCGGGCCCTGGCCCCCAGCCCCGAACTGGTGGTGTGCGACGAGCCGGTCTCGGCGCTGGACGTGTCCATCCAGGCCCAGGTGATCAATCTCTTGCAGGAATTGCAGGAGCGGCTTGGCCTGACCTACGTGTTCATCTCCCACGACCTGTCCGTGGTGAGCTACGTGAGCGACCGGGTGGCGGTGATGTACCTGGGCCGGCTGGTGGAGCTGGCCCCGGCCGCGGAGCTGTACGCGCATCCCGCGCACCCCTACACCCAGGCCCTGTTGCAGGCCGTGCCCGTGCCCGACCCCACGGCCCGGGGCATGGCGCGCACGGTGAGCGGGGACATGCCCAGCCCCAGCGCCCCGCCGCCGGGCTGCCGGTTCCATCCCCGCTGCCCCCGGGCCTTCGGCCCCTGCGCCGCGCAGGAGCCGGCCTGGGCCGAGGTGTCCCCCGGGCATTTCGCGGCCTGCCATCTCCATGCCCGGCCTTGACGCCGGCAGGGCGGGTGACTACGGAGGGGGTCCCGGCGCAGGCCGGAGCATTTCTTGAGGAGCCGACCATGAACGACACTTTTGCGGGCGTGCTGGCCGACGTGGCCGAGGCCATGCAGTTCGAGTCCTGGCTGCGATTCTATTTCATCAAGGAGGCCGAGGACGGGTCCCTGACCCTGGACATCCCGGCCGAGGTGGCCGAGGCGCTCCAGCGCGACCATGCCGGGCTCTGGCCCCTGGCCGAGGCGCTCACCGGCAAGGCCCTGGACCAGCAGACCTGCCTGAACGAGGTCTGCATCTTCGCGGCCCGCTACCTGGACGGGGTGCGCCACCGCGCCGGCCTGGTGGACAAGGTCTTCGACTCCCGCGACTTCAAGGTGGAGATGCACCTCTTCCATCTCTTCTTGTCCGGCCATGAGGCGGCCTTCGACCGGGAGCGCCTGGATTTCGCCAAGTGGCGCGAGATCTTCGTGGCCTGGAAGGCCAGCGACCAGGTGCGCGAGTACCTGGCCAAGGCCGCCGCCCCCGGCGAGAACGCCCCGACCGCCTGCAAGACCGTGCAGTAGCCCCTCAGTCTTTCCAGTTCCACCACTTGAGCGATTGCGGGTCCGGGGTTTCGCCCCGGACCTCGCTTTTGGCGAAGTGGACCGCACAGCGCAGCACGTAGAGCATGCAGCGGTCCACGTGCCCGCCGGCCAGCTCGCAGAGCCGGCCGTACATGGCCTCGGGGTCGGCTGCGGCCAGTTGGGCCGTGGCCCGGTAGCCCAGGTCCCACAGGTCCTGGGCCACCTTCTTGCCCACCCCGGGTATCCGCAGGAAATCCTTGCGCGTCGTCGCATCCATGGTTGGCTCCTGGGAGACGGAATTCTCTGCAGCAAGGCTACACTTTTCCAACGACCAGGGGAAGTTGGCGGGCCAGGCTGCGTCTTTTGGGGGCAGCCCGGGCGTTGCGGACAGGCTTTGTTGCAGCGGGAGGACATTTCCACTATTGTCCAAGAGGATTGTGGGGAAAGGAAAGTTCGCCAACCTGTTCAGGGGTATACGTTTCCGACCATGCGCCACGCATCGTGCCGCCTCGTGGAGGGTGCGGTTCTCACCGCCTTGTGCCCCGCCGTCGCGCCCCTGGTGCGGCCGATGCCCAATCCCATATTTCCCGGGGGCTACGCGGCCCCGGGCCTAGCCGGGCCATGGTGAAGCCGCGCCTGCAGAGCACGGACTGGCTCAAGGCCGGTCTGGTGGCGGTCTGGCTGGCCCTGGCCAGCGCCGGTTCCCTGCTGGCCGGCCGGCAGGAGCACGTCCAGCTCTTCTTCGGCCTGTCCCTCATCTTCCCGGTGCTCCTGGCCTCCTTCTTCTTCGGCCGGACCGGCGGGCTCCTGGCCGCCCTGGTGGCCAGCCTGGCCTGCGCCCCCCTGATCCTGACCGCCACCCCGTTCCCGGGCTCTCCCCACGTGGTGGAGGCCCTGACCCTGGTGGTGGTGTACAATGCCGCGGCCCTGGTCACCGCCTGGCTGTCCGACCGCGAGCGCGAGTCCCGGCGGCGCTACCAGGGCCTGTTCGACGGGGTGCCCGTGGGCCTCTACCGCTCGGCCCGCAACGGCCGCATCGCGGAGGCCAACGCGGTCATGGCCCAGATGCTGGGTTATCCCGACCGGGAGAGCCTCATCGGCACGAACATGGCCGGCTTGTACGAGAGCGCGGCCGAGCGGGAGCGGCAGATCGCCCGCTTCGGGAGCGACAGCGCGGTGGTGGAGTTCGAGACCCGCTACCGCCGCCGCGACGGGTCGGTCATCTGGGTGCGCAACCGCTGCCGCGCCGAGCGCGACGCCGCCGGGGCCATCCTGCACTTCCAGGGCAGCCTGGAGGACATCACCGAGAGGATGGCGGCCGAGGAGGAGATCCGGGCCGTGCGCGCTCGGCTGGAGAACATCATCGAGTTTTTGCCCGACGCCACCTTCGTGGTGAACGCCGAGCGCCGGATCATCGCCTGGAACAAGGCCATCGAGCGCATGACCGGGGTGGCCAAGGAGGAGGTCCTGGGGCGGGGCGAGGGGGAGTATTCCCTGCACTTCTACGGCGAGTGCCGGCCTGCGCTCCTGGACCTGCTCTGGGCGGACGACGCGGTGCTGCGCAGACGCTACCGCAACGTGGAGCAGGACGGCCGGATCCTGGCCGCCGAGACCTTCGCCCCGCTGCTGCACGGCGGCCGCGGCGGCCACGTGTGGGCCACGGCCGCTCCGCTCTACGACGCCGCGGGCCACCTGGCCGGGGCCATCGAGTGCGTGCGCGACATCACCGCCCGCCGCGAGGCGGAGCACGCCCTGGCCGCCAGCGAGGAGAAATACCGCGGCATCGTGGAGAACGCCTCGGAGGGCATCTTCCAGGCCACGCCCGACGGCCTCATCATCGGGGCCAACCCGGCCCTGGCCCGCATCCTGGGCTACACCTCCAGCCAGCACCTGGTGGACAGCCTGGTGGACTTCCGCCGCCTGGCCGCCGATCCCCTGGACCCCGAGGCCGATTTCTTCCGCCGGGTCTGGCGCATGGGCGAGGTGGGCCGCGGCCAGTTCCGGCTGCGCCGCAGCGACGGCTTCCTCATCTGGGTCCAGGTCAGCGCCCGCGCCGCCCTGGACCGCAGCGGCGCGCCCTACATCGAGGGCTTTTTGCAGGACGTGACCGCGGCCAAGCAGGCCCAGGAGCTGCTGGCCAGTTCCCACGAGACCCTGGAGCGCCGGGTGGCCGAGCGCACCATGGAGCTGGAGCAGGCCAACCTGCGGCTGCGCGAGCTGGACCAGGAGAAGAGCGCCTTCCTCTCCCTGGCCTCGCACGAGTTGCGCACCCCACTCACCTCGGTGCTGGGCTTCGCCAAGCTCATCCGCAAGACCTTCGCCGCCTACTTCCTGCCCGGGCCGGACGCGGAGCCGGAGCAGGCGGCCCGCGGCCACCGCATCCTGGACAACCTGGACATCGTGCTCGGCGAGGGCGAGCGCCTGACCCGCCTGGTCAACGACCTGCTGGACCTCACCAAGATCGAGTCCGGGGCCCTGGAGTGGCGCGACGCGGACCTGGACCTGGCCCATCTGCTGCGCAAGGCCCTGGAGACCCTGCGCGGCCAGGTGGGGTCGAGGGCCGCGGTGCGGCTGGAGGCGGAAATCCCGGAGAGCCTGCCCGTGGTGCGCGCGGACCGCGACCGCATCGTGCAGGTGCTCTCCAACCTGCTGGGCAATGCCGCCAAGTTCACCGCCCAGGGCAGCATCCGGCTGAAGGCCAGGGCCGACGCCGGCTGGGTCGAGGTGCGGGTGAGCGATACCGGGCCGGGCATCCCGCCCCACGACCTGGAGAACGTGTTCCGCAAGTTCTTCCAGGTGCGCGACGGCGACACCCTGCGCGACAAGCCCAAGGGCACCGGCCTGGGCCTCACCATCTGCCGCCAGGTCATCGAGCACTACCACGGCCGCATCTGGGCCGAATCCGAATCCGGCCGCGGCGCGACCTTCGTGTTCCGCCTGCCCGCGGCGCGGGGGTGAGGCCGCGGCGGCTCAGCCGCGTCGCAGGAGCCGCCCCATGACCCGGGCCAGTTCGGCCACCTCCACCGGCTTGGCGATGTAGCCGTCCATGCCCGCGGCCAGGAACTGCTCCCGGTCGCCGGGCATGGCGTGGGCGGTCATGGCCAGGATGGGGAGGCGGGCCTTGGGGCCCAGGGACGGGTCGGCCCGGATGGCGCGGGTGGCGGCCAGGCCGTCCATTTCCGGCATCTGCACGTCCATGACCACCAGGTCGAATTCCCCGTCGCGCAGCATCTCCAGGGCCTGGCGCCCGTTGGCGGCCGGGCTGACCCGGCATCCCAGGCCCTCCAGGAACCGGGTGGCGGCCAGGCGGTTCACCCGGTCGTCCTCGGCCAGGAGCACCCGCAGCCCGGCGAAGTCCTGGCCGCCTCCCGCCTGCGGGGCCGGCCCGGGCAGGACCTCCTCCCCGGCCAGCCCGCAGCGGATGGTGAAGTGGAACTCGGTCCCCTCCCCCTGGGTGCTCGCCAGGCAGGCCGCGCCGCCCATCCGGTCCACCAGGAGCCGTACGATGCCCAGGCCGATGCCCGTGCCCTGGTGGGACCGGGCCAGGGTGTTGTCCGCCTGGGTGAAGGGTTCGAAGATCGTGCCCTGCACGTGGTCGGGTATGCCGACGCCGGTGTCGGACACGGTGAAGAGCAGCCGCACCTCCCCGGACGCGGGGGACAGGGGCAGCGGGCAGGCGTGCACCGCCACCCGGCCCCGGTCGGTGAACTTCATGGCGTTGCCCACCAGGTTGAACAGGACCTGGCGCAGTCGGACCGGGTCGCTCAGCACCACGGAGGGGACGCCGGCCTCCACCGAGAAGTCCAGGTCCAGCCCCTTGGTCTTGGCTTCGTGGTGGAAGGCCCGCGCCACCGCGGCCACCACTTCGCGCACGTCGACGGGTTCGCTGGCGATGACCAGCTTGCCGGCCTTCAGCTGGGCGAAGCTCAGGATGTCGTTGACGATGGAGAGCAGCCCCCGGCCTGACTCCAGGGCGGTCTCCAGCAGGTCCTTCTGGTCTTCGGCGAGCCGCGGGTCGCCGGCCAGGATCTGGAGCAGGCCCAGCACCCCGTTGAGCGGCGTGCGCAGTTCGTGGCTCATGGTGGTCAGGAACTCGCTCTTGGCCTGGTTGGCGGCCTCGGCCGCCTCCTTCTGCCGGGCCTCCCGGGAGCGCAGCTGGAGGAGTTTCGAGGCCTGGCTCAGGGCCTGGGCCACCTCGTCGGTCTCCACCAGCCCCCGCCCGGAGAGCGCCACCGGCTCGCCCCGGCCCAGGGCCGTGGCCGGTTCGACCAGGGACTGGATGGAGCCGGCGATGCGGCTGCCGGTCCGCCAGGCCACGGCCAGGCCGGTCGCGGCCAGCAGGATGATGGCCGCGGTGGTCCACAGCAGCCACTGCCAGGTTTCCTGCAGGATCGCCCCCCGGGGGACGTTGACCACCACGGTCCAGCCGGACAGGTCGGACCGCTTGTAGCTGGCGAAGGCCTTCCGGCCCTCGAAGTTGACCACTTCCAGGGTTCCTTCCGGCGAGTTCTGCAGGCCCAGCCGCAGGTTCGGCACGTCCACCTGTTTGCCGAGATGCTGCTCCTGGTTGCGGGTCCGCGCCACCACCGTGAAGGCCCCGTCCAGGATGGTCGTGACCCATTCCGGAGGAAGCTTGGGAAGGTTCAGTATCCCGGCGAAATGGGCCGCGGGCAGGGTCAGGGCCAGGTCGTAGACCACCCGGCCGTTCTCGAACACCGGGACGTCGATGCTGACCAGGTAACGCTTGGTGACCGCCCCCTGGAACAGGTTGGACACCACGGGCTGCCCGGTCTCGATCACCCGGCGGACCCGGTCCGGGACGTTGCGCTTGGGCAGCGGCGTACCGAACGCCAGGTACGAGTTCACCATCTGCTGGCCGTCGGGTTGGGCCATGATGATGTCGGCGTTGGGATAGTTCCGGAGCAGGTCCAGGGCCTGGGCATGGAACGTGGCGAAGTCCCGGGCCGCGATGGCCGGCGAGGTGGCCAGGGCCCGCAGCCCGCCGATGATGGACCCCAGCTCCCGCTCCACCATCAGGGAGAACGTGTTGGCCGACTCCGGCAACTGCCGCGCCACCAGGTCCTGCTTGCTCTGGTAGGAGATGAAGGTCAGGTAGGCCACGGCCAGGGCCACCGGCAGGGTGCAGGCCAGGGCCAGCCAGGTGAGGCGGGTCCGGATGGATGGCCCGGAAATTTTGAATACCCTAGGAAATCGCATGGCTAAAAAACTACTGCTTGGTGAAGTGGATATGAGCGTACCCTAAACACGTTGCGGACTTCCTCGCACCAGGAGCAAGGATATGCCTGAATGAATGTACAATGTAAAGCAGGTCTAATAATCAAGCGCCGCAAAACGGTTGGCAGGATGTCCGCGTCGCGCACTCCTTTGCCTTTCCCCCCGCCCCCGGGTATGAACCCGGCATGGCTGCCGCATCCAACCACGCGCCGCGCTGCAAGGCCTTTGTCATCGCCGGGACCCACTCGGGGTGCGGCAAGACCCTGGTGAGCCTGGCGGTCATGGCCGCCCTGCGCGCCCGCGGCCTCGGCGTGGCGCCTTTCAAGGCCGGGCCGGATTTCATCGACCCCACGTTGCATGCCGCGGTCTGCGGCCGGGCCTCCCACAACCTGGACCCCTGGATGTGCGGGCCGGAGGCGACCCGCGCCATCCTCCTGCGCCACGCCCGCGGCTCCCACGTCGCCGTGGTCGAGGGGGTCATGGGCCTGTTCGACGGCATCGCGGGCAGCACGGACGAGGGCTCGACAGCCGCACTCGCCAAGCTCCTCGGGCTGCCCGTGGCCCTGGTGCTGGACGCCCGGTCCATGGCCCGCTCCGTGGCCGCCCTGGCCCTGGGCTACACGTCCTTCGACCCGCAGCTCCCCGTGGCCGGCCTCATCCTCAACCGGGTGGGCAGCCCCAACCACGCCGATCTTCTCCGCGAGGCCCTGGAGACCGCGCCCAACCTGCCGTCCGCGGCCCGTATTCTGGGCCTGCTCCCCCGCGACGAAGCCCTGGCCCTGCCCTCGCGCCACCTGGGCCTGGTCACGGCCCAGGACGCGCCCCTGGACCCGGGCCTGGTCGCCCGCCTGGCCCGCTGGGCCGAGGACAACCTGGACCTCACCCGGCTGCTCAATGCCTGCCCGGCCCTGGAGTTCCCCGCACCGGACCCTGCGCCCGCCCCTGCCGCCCGCGTCCGCATCGGCCTGGCCCGGGACGCGGCCTTCTGCTTCACCTACGCCGAGAACCTCCGCCTGCTGGAGGCTGCCGGCGCGCAGCTCGTGCCCTTCTCGCCCCTCGCGGGCCGGACGCTCCCCCCGGACCTGGCCGGCCTCTACCTGCCCGGCGGCTATCCCGAACTGCACGCCGCCGCCCTGGCCGCCAACGCCGGCCTGCGCGCGGAGATAAAGGCCTTCTCCGCCGCCGGCCGGCCGGTGTACGCCGAGTGCGGCGGGTTCATGTACCTCATGGAGAGCATCAAGGACCCCGAGGGCCGCACCCATCCCATGTGCGGGGCCTTCGCCATGGCCGCCGCCATGCTTCCCCGCTTCGCCGCCCTGGGCTACCGCGAGGTGGTCACCACCCGCGCTGGCCTCTTCGGCCCGGAATGGACCATGCTGCGCGGCCACGAGTTCCACTACTCCTCGCCCACCGGCGCGGACCCCGAGGCGCAGCCCCTCTACCGGGTCCGCGACCGCCGCGGCTGGACCGACCAGGCCGAGGGCTTTGCCAAGGGCAACACCCTGGGCTCCTACATCCACCTCCACCTCGCCTCCAACCCCGACGCCGCCGCCGCGTTCGTGGGGGCGTGCAGGGCAAAACCCGCCATCGAGTAGAGGAGGATGGCGGCATGGCCAACCTGCGCGAGGGATTCACCACGGGAACCGCGGCCGCGGCTGCGGCCAAGGCGGGCGTGCTGTTCCTGGCCGCGGGGCTGCGGCCGGAGTCGGTCGAGGTCCCCCTGCCCGCGGGCGGCCGGCTGGCCATCCCCGTCGCCCGGATAGCGCCGGAAGGGGAAGGGGTGCGCGCCGTGGTGGTCAAGGACGGCGGAGACGACCCCGACGTGACGCACAGGGCGGAAATCCATGCCCTCGTGGCCCTGAATACAGGGTTGAGGGATGGAGAAATCGTCCTTGATGGGGGCAAAGGGGTGGGAAGAGTGACTCTTCCCGGGTTGCCCGTGCCCCCGGGCGAGCCGGCCATCAACCCGGCCCCCCGCGCCCAGATCGCCGCGGCCTGCCGGGAAGGCTTGGAGGAGGCCGGGAAAAGGGGCGGCGCGCGCGTACTCATCGAGGTGCCCGCGGGCGAACGCCTGGCGCAGAAGACCCTCAATCCGCGCCTGGGCATCCTGGGCGGCATCTCCATCCTGGGCACCCGGGGCACGGTGAAGCCCTTTTCCCACGAGTCTTACCTAGCCACCATCGAGTCCGGCCTGGACGTGGCCCGTGCCGCAGGCGTCACCCACGTGATCCTCGCCACCGGCGGCCGCAGCGAGCGCCTGGCGAGGTCCGACCTGCCCGGCGTGCCCGAGTTGGCCTGCGTCCAGTTCGCGGACTTCTTCGCCCCGGCCCTGGCCGCGGCCGCGGCCCGCGGCTTCTCCCGCATCACCCTCTCCGTGTTCTTCGGCAAGCTGGCCAAGCAGGCCCAGGGCCTGGCCAACACCCACGCCCGCACCGCGCCACTTAGCCTGGCCGCCCTGGCCGCCGCCTGCACCGGTGCGGGCCTGGACCCGGACTCCGCGGCCCGGGTGGCCGCGGCCAACACCGCCCTGGCCGCCCAGGAGATCATCCTCGCCTCGCCCGCCCGCCAGGCCTGCCTGGCCGCCGTGGCCGCCCGTGCCCTGGCCTGCGCCCGGAAATTCGCCGGACCTGGACCGGTCCTCGAATACCGGCTATATTCCCAAGACGGCGCAAGGCTTTTGCTGCTGGAGGAGGAAGCATGATCCACGTGGTCGGCCTGGGCATGGACCCCGACAACCTGCCCGAACATTCCGCCGAGGTCATCGAGCACGCCCAGGTGCTCTGCGGCGGCCGCGCCCAGCTCGCCCATTTCGACGACCACCCGGCCGAGAAGCTGCCCATCACCGCGCCCCTGGACCGCTGTCTGGCCGAGCTGGCCGACCGCCACGCCGCCGGCCTCATGGTGGTGGTGCTGGCCGCCGGCGACCCGCTCTACTACGGCATCGGCGCCACCCTCATCGAGCGCCTGGGGCCGGAAGAGGTGGCGGTCTATCCCGGCATCACCGCGCTGCAAACCGCGGCGGCCAAGCTCAAGATCCCCTGGAGCCGGGTGGAGACCGTGTCCCTGCACGGCCGCCACGACTGGCTGCCCCTGTACCGCGCGCTCATCCGCTCCGATTTCGTGGCGGTGTACACCGACCCCACCAACGTCCCCGCCGCCGTGGCCCAGGCCGCCCTGGACAAGGGCTGCGCCCATTTCGCCGCGTGGGTGCTGGAGGACATGGAGTCCGAGCACGAGCAGGTGCGTAAGTTCACCCTGGAGGAGGCCGCCCGCACCTCCTTCTCCCCGCGCAACCTCCTGCTCCTGGAGCGCACCGGCCGGCCCTCGGTGGCCCTCACCCTGGGCATTCCCGACGACCTGCTGGCCAAGGAGAAGAACCTCATCACCAAGGGCCCGGTGCGCGCCGCCGGCCTCTCCGCCCTGCGCGTCACCCCCGGCGACGTCGTCTGGGACCTGGGCGCGGGCTGCGGGGCCGTGGCCGTGGAGGCCGCGGCCCTGGCCGCGGGCCACGTCCTGGCCGTGGAGAAGAACGCCACCCGCGTGGGCCTCATCCGCGAAAACATCGCCCGCACCGGGGCCTACACCGTGGAGCCCGTGCACGGCTCCATGCCCGGCTGTCTGGACGAC
>JAEXTU010000145.1 GCA_023453335.1 Pseudomonadota bacterium
GGAGGCAGGGGGAATGAGGCGCGGGATGAATCTATTTGCCGGGGGGGAGAGAAAGGTGTTGTTGGCGGGTGATGCCGAGCACCTTGGATATGACCCGGTGTTCGTCAATGACCTCGCCGTTGAGGTCATAGGTGGAGGTCTCAAGGACCATGACTCGCAGGGCGTCGCCTGGACGAATGTCCTTCTTGCCGGCACGGAAGTCCGCCAACCATCCACGATCTTCGATGCTGGCCATGTACCGGTTCTTTTCGTGGCGGAACTCCCACATGGTGTCGCCCAGGAAGTCCGGCTTGCGGACGATGAGGATGCGTTCGGCCGGGTTGGCGATGGTCTCTCCGGCCAGTATCTCCGTGATGTTCTCCGGGGTGATGCGCAGGGTGTGATCCACGGCCGCGTCGCCGTCGTCGCACCGGAACAGGATGCGTTCCTCGCCTTCAAGTCCGCTGACCGCCTCGCTGATGCGGCGCATGCCTTGGGCCAGGTCCGAGGGGGAAATGGACCGGTATGCGGGAAGTTGCAGGAGGTCGGTTTCTTGGGCCAGTTGGTGCAGGTCCGTAGTCAGGGCATCAAGCCCTTTTCTGTCCTCAAGTTGGATTTTCCCTTCAAGATACTTGATGGCTCGGTACTTTCCCCGGACCAGGAAGTCCCCCAGGACTGGCCGCCAGTCGAGCTTCCTCAGCGGCTCGTCCGGCAAAGCCTCCAGGAACTGCTTGAGCCAGACCTTGATGGAACCGGATTCGATGTTTTCCAGGAGCAGGACGGTGCGGATGCTGGAATCCACGGACCGGACCAGGGTGGCGTCCAGGGCGTGCAGGGCCTCGATGTAGGCGGAGACAGCCTTGAAGATGCGTTCTGGTCCGCGCGTGCCGGGAGGGAACTGGATCTCCACGCAGAAATCCGGCGTCCCCTCAGGTCCCAGGCGCTCCAGTTTGGCTTCCAGTGCGTCCATGCAGCTCGTCTACAGTTTCTTGTTCAAGTTGGGAAGGTTCGCATGGACCCGGGGTATTCCAGTCCCGATGTCTATGAACCGTCCGGAAGAAGAGGTCAAGAATGCATGGAGATGGCTGAAATCGGGAGATGGAGGCCGGCGGCGTGATTGGAGGGCTGCGTGGCAGTGCTGGAACACCGCCACGCGGCCGGATGAACAGGGCATCCGACCGGGGAAACCCCAGCCCTCAGCCGTGCACGGCGCGAGGAGAATACGGGAGAGGGTCGGATGAATCAACTCACCGATACCGAGGTGCAGGAGAAGAACCAGGTGCTTGAGGCGGTCGGAAGGGAAATGTTCGGCGAGGCGGCCACCCTGCGCATCGTGGACCCGCGCGGCCTGCGCCTGCGGGCGCGCAATGCGCGGTTCATGAAGAAGGAGGTCTTCCAGCAGCTCGTGGCCAACCTGGCCGAGGACGCCCGGCTGTCCAGCGTGCCCCTGTGCCACGGGGCCGCGGGAGTCCTGGAGGTCCTGTCCGGGAACCACCGGGTCAAGGCCGCGATCGAGGCCGGCCTGCCGTGGGTCCTGGTCATGGTGCTCCTGGGCGAGCTGTCCGACTCGCGCCAGGTGGCGGTGCAGCTCTCGCACAACGCCCTGTGCGGCCAGGATGACCCGCAGATCCTCGCGGACCTCTGGGCGCGGATCGAAGACATCCGGGAGCGGCTGTACGCCGGCCTGGACAGCGCCGCGGTCAAGGAGCTGGAGACCATCAAGCTCGTGCAGTTCGCCACCCCGAGCTGCGCCACCCGGGCCGTCACCTTCCTGTTCACCACCGCGGAGCTGGCCCGGGTGCGGGAGGTGGTGGCCGAGCTGTCCCGGGTCCAGGCCGGGCAGGAGATGTACCTGGCCGAGATGGAGAACTACGACCGCTTCTTCGACGCCCTGCAGGCGGTGCGGAAGCGGGAGAACGTGAAGAACGCCTCCCTGGCCATGCTCCGGCTTTTGGAGTTGGCCGGCCGGGCGCTGGCGGAGGACAGGCCGTGAGCTTCGTGGGCGCGGTGGCCGCCCCGGTGCGCCAGGTCCTGGCCGGGTTCGCCCGGGGCCTGCGCCTTCCGGCCCTGGTGTGCGGCGCGGGCAACTTCACGGTGCCCGCGGCCTTGCGCTCCGGCGGATACATGGGCGCGATCGCGGCCTGCGACGTGTCGGTGTACTCCTCGGCCCTGGGCGCGTACCTGTCCGGCAACCCGGTGGCCATGGCCGAGCGGCCGGACTGCCCGGAGCATTTGCGCGGGCTGCTGCGGCCGGGCAACCCCCTGGATATGGCCGCGTCCGTGGCCCTGCTCCTGGATCTGCGCGAGTGCTGGCAGTGCAAGAACCCCTACCAGGTCCGCGTGTTCGACCAGGCGCGGGACAACTGGGAGGCCCTGCTCGCGGCTACCCGGGAGCGCCTGGCCGCCTTTGCCGCCCACCTCGGGCCGATCACCTACCGGGCGCAAGACGGGTTCGCCTTCCTGGCTGAACATGGCCCGGGCCACGTGGCCTTCGCCTTCCCCCCGACCTACAAGCGGGGCTACGAGAAGCTGGAGCAGCTCTTCGGCGCGGTCCTGGAGTGGGCGCCGCCCGCCTACCAGGAGATGACCGACCGCAGCACGGACCTCTACGAGCGGATACTGCGCTTCGACGCCTGGTTCGTGGTCCTGGAGAAGGGGCCGGAGGAGTTGCCCGAGGCCTTCGCCCTCCTGGGCCAGCCCGCGGCCGTGCTGCCCCGGGGCCGGGGCAAGCGCACCTACGTCATGGCCAAGGCCGCGCCGCGCCGCATCGTCCTGCGCCAGAAGGCGAGGAGCGCGGACATCGGCCCGGTCTGGCCTCCGGACCGGCCGGTGACGGGCCGGGAGCGGGTGTCCCTGGGCCTGCTCACCCTGGGCCAGAGCCTGCGCCTGAACGAACTCTACCTGGCCGCGCGGATCGACTATTTCACCGGCGGGGTGGGCCTGTCCCTGGCCTTCCTCCTGGACGGCCTGGCCATCGGCAAGGCGGACTTCTGCCCCAGTTCGCACCAGTGGAAGCTGCCCGAGGCCAAGCCCATGATCTACCTCATGTGCGACCTGGCCGTGCCGAGCTGCGAGAAGCGCCTGGCCAAGCTAGTCCTGCTTCTGCTCCTGTCCCGCGAGGTGGGGGACCAGGTGGACCGCCGCTGGCTGGAGTCCTTCGGCTGGATCATCACCACCGCCTTTTCCCGCGGGCCGGCCAGCATGAAGTACCGCGGCCTGTTCAAGCAGCACAAGCGCACCCCGGCCCCGGGCGGCTTCGCCCTGAACCTCTTCGCGCCCCTGGGCGGCCACACCCTGGCCGAGGGCTTGGCGACTTGGGGGAAAAAATATCGCAACTGAGCGAAAATATTGTAGAAACTATGTACACCCGCGAGTAAAATGTTAAAGTTTACGCATGGTTACGGAACATTCAAACCACACAACGGAGGTAGTGACCATGCGTGACCAGGAACCGGGGAGCCCCTGGGAGGGGTTCGAGGTGATTTCCAGTTACAGCCGGGCCCAGGCCATCGCGGACGGCGTGCTGGTGGACGTGAGCCAGCACGCGGGCGAACTCGGCATCACCTGGCCGGTGGCCGTGACCCGGGCGCTCTGGGACGGCCAGGTGGTCCCCTCGGAGCGGTCCCGGCAGCGGGGCCAGAGCGAGGCGGGCAGGCTGCACGACCTGCTGTGGATCTTCCGGACCGTGGCCCGCAATGCCTCGGGGGACACCGTGCATTTCCTGGTGCTCTTCGAGCACAAGGGCCGCGCGCGCAAGGTGATGGTCAAGGCCGTGCTGAGCCTGGGAGATTCCCGGGAGCCCGTGTTCACCCTCATGCTTCCGGAGGAGGACTAGCCATGCATACGACCAAGTTCGAGGGAACCCGCAAGCGGGCGCTGGCCGAGGACGTGCTGATCGACGTGACCGAACAGGCCGAGGCCTTCGGCATCCCCCTCCCGGTGGCCATGTCCTCCGGCCTGCTGGAGCTGGTGGAGGACCGGGTGGACGGCGAATGCGCCGAGGAGGCGGGCGAGGCTGCCCTGCGCATGTACAAGCTGCACCACTCGGGCAAGCTCCTCCCCTTCCGGACCATGCCCCGGGAGGACGGGGAGGAGTTCTGCTTCCGCATGTTCGTGAACGTGTGCCTGGACCCGGAGGAGATCGCGGTCAAGGCCGTCCGGGGCCGGGGCGACTGGGGCGAGGAGGTCCTGACCCTGTGCCTGCCGGAAGAGGACTTCGCCTTCACCGGCAAGCTCATGCGGATCCGCGCCGAGCACCTGGCCAACCTGGCCCGGTTCCTGGGCAAGGATGACGTGCTCTCCTTCGTGCGGGTGGAGCCGCAGGGCGCAGGCGCGGTGCTGCTGGCCATGAACGGCCACGCCCTGGGCATGTTCCACGACCCGGACACCTGGTGCCGGGAGCCCTTCTGTCTGTGGCTCACCCCGGGCCTGCTCCGGGAGTGCAAGCCCAAGGCCGGCGACCGCGGGGAGCGCTACCTCATTCTGGACGAGGACCGGGCCACGGTGGAGGACCGCTCCGGCAAGGTGCTCTACATCGAGCCCGAGGACGTGGTGCAGAAGGGATTGCAGTACCCCGAGTGGCGGACCATGGTGGAGCGCCACGTCAACGCCGCGGGCCACGAGCTGCCCGCCCACCGGGTGCTCATCGCCCCCGAGTCCCTGCCCCCCTTCGACCTCCAGGGCCGGCGCGGACTGCGCGGCCTGCGGTTCTTCGTGAGCGACCCCGAGGGCGCGGTGCTGGTGCGCCACGCCGGCTACCCCGAGTTCCTGGGCCTGGTCATGCCCCTCAAGTCCAAGGCCTACGACGGCGAGGAGGTGGGCGTCATGCCGGCGCGGCCCGACTGGATGACCCCGCCCCCGGCGGATTTCGAGGCCCTGGCCGCCTTCCTGGCCCCGGAGGCCGAGGCCGCGGCCGAGGACCTGCCCTACCAGGAGGAAGGCGCGGAAGAGCTGCCCGAGGCCGCGTAGGCCTTGAACCCCAACCGGCCCGGGGGTCCGCGAGGCCCCTGGGCCAGAGGTTTGCCGATGATCTGCACAAGCTATTTCAAGTCAGCGGCTCCGCAGGAGCGCAAGGTCTGCATCGCCAAGCACTGCCCGCGCGGATGGTGCTCCCACCGCGCGCCGGAGCTGGCCCCGGAGGACCCCTTCTCCCCGGGCGACTGGCGAGAGCGCTACCTGGGCGACCTGCGCCGGCGCTTCCCCCGGGACGAGGACCTGGCCGCCTGCCTGGAGGGCGTCGAGGCCGCGGTTCCCGACCCCATCCTGTGTTGCTACGAGGCCGATCCCGGCAAATGCCACCGCCGGGTCCTGGCCGCCCACGTGCTGGAGCGCCTGGGCCTGGCCATCCCGGAATGGGGGGATGACCGGGGAAGCCTGTTCGGGGGATGAGCATGGACCGCGAAGACCTCATCCGCGCCCTTGACGACGCCGAGGCCACCGACCTGGCCGTGCTCAAGCAGGCCGCCGAGAACGCCAAGGCCGCGTATCTCAAGGCCTCGAACACCGCCAACCTCAAGAGCTGGAAAGGGGCGGAGCAGGCGGTGGAGGACTACATGGCCAGGAAGGCCGAGGAGAAGGGCGATCAAGGTGCGGAGGCCAAGGCCGGCGCCGCCTCGGCCGCGGCCAGGCGGCGGGTGTTCGAGAGCCTGAACCAGGTGTGCGGGCACCTCCAGGCCGAGGGCTGGCAGGTCTGCTACAACACCCTGCGCAAGGCGGTGAAGGACGGCCGGCTCAAGCCGCGCAAGGACGGGCGCTACACCCAGTGGGCCGCGGACCAGTACGCCGCGGGTGTGCTCAAGCGCCGTTTGCCGGAGGGGGGCGCAGAGCCGGAGGAGTCCGCGCCGCCCGCGCCCAGCCTGGGCGAGGAGAAGACCCGGGAGGACATTGAGCTGCGCAAGGTGGCGCGGGAGCGCGAGCGGCTTAAGCTGGACAAGGAGCGCGGCAACCTCATCCCCCGCGAGCTGTACGAGAAGGACCTGGCCGCGCGCCTGGCCCTGTTCTCCAACTCCCTGGACGCCTGGTTCTCCCGGGTGGCCGGGGAGGTGGCAGCCCTGCTCGGCGCGGACCTGGGCGCGGCCGAGCGGATCATCGCCCTGGTGGGGGGCGACCCGGGCAAGGCCCTGGAGCTGGTGGGCCACGTCCAGGCCTGCGAGGCCGAGGTCCTGGACCTGCTCCTGTCCCGCAAGCACGAATGGCTGCGCGCCTTCGCCCGCTCCGAGGTCCAGGTGGTGGACATCGAGCCGTACCTCGGCCTGGTGCGCGGGGAGGGCGGCCGTGCTTGAGCATCCGGCAGCCTTCTACCCGGGCGAGCTGGAGGTGCTGGCCTCCGGCCCCACCCCGGAGTCCACCGCGGAGTGGGCCAGCCGCAACGTGCGGGTGCCGGACGGGCCCATGGCCGGCACGGCCTACGACCCGGGCCTGACCCCGTATTTCCCGCCCCTGTGGGACCTGCTCAGGCTGCCCTCGGTGCGCGAGATGTGGGGCATGGCCGCGCCCCAGGTGGGCAAGACCCTCTTCTGCCTGGTGTTCCTGGCCCGGCGCGGGGTGGAGCGCCCGGCCCCGCGCATGATCGCCCTGCCCGACGAGACGCAGCAGGAGCGCATGTTCAAGCTCAAGGTCATCCCGCTCTACGAGAAGAGCCCCCGCCTGCGCCGCTACCTGGGCAGCGACCGCTACGCGGTGTCCACCGAGGAGATCGGCCAGGCCAACGGCAACGTCCTGCTCGGCTCCTGGGCCGGGTCCGCGTCCAAGCGCGCCTCCCTCTCGGTCCTGGACGAGGTGCAGGACGAGCCGGACATGTACCCCGCCGGGGCGTCCGCGGACTACGAGGAGCGGGTGCGCGCCTACGGCCTGCTCTCCAAGCTCCTGGGCATCGGCAAGCCCATGGGCAGCGAGAAGAAGAGCACCATCCACCGCAAGGTGCGGGCCTGCGACGTGATCCTGCACTACGAGGCCCGCTGCCCGAAGTGCGGGGCGTTCCAGGAGATGGCCTTCGAGCGCATCAAGGCGCCGGCCGGGGTGCGCGACCCCGAGGACATCCGCACCCGCAAGCTGGCCTGGTACGAGTGCGCGGCCTGCGCGGCTCCCTGGTCCGACGCGACCCGCAACGTGGCCGTGGCCGCGGGCCGCTGGAAGGCGGACAAGGAGGTGGCCCGGCCGGTGAAGATCGGCTGGCGGCTGCCCTCCTGGTACTCCCGGTTCGTGTCCCTGTCCAAGGTCATGGCCGACTGGTTCGCGGCCCAGGGCGACCCCGAGGCCCTGGCCTCCTGGTGGAACGGGCACGCGGCCCAGCCCTACGACGCCATCATCACCGCCACCTCCGAGGAGGTGGTGCGCGCCCGCTACGTGGTCCCGGAGCTGCCGCCCCAGAGGGTTCCGGCCGCGGCCCTGGCCCTGACCCTGTTCGCGGACATGCAGAAGGACTGCTTCAAGTTCACGGTGGTGGCGCACTCCCGCAAGCGCGAACATTGGGTGATCGACTACGGCCGCCTGGGAACCTGGGAGGAGCTGTCCGCGCAGATCCACCGCGCGCGCTACGTCCAGGAGCAGACCGGCAAGTCCCTGGGCATCTGGCGGGCCGGCCTGGACACCGGCGGCACCCGGGAGCACCCCTGG